>JAAFIN010000275.1 GCA_013297825.1 Cytophagales bacterium | reverse complement strand
TAACACAGATTTTCACGGATTTCTTTTTTTTATTTTTATGTATAGCACAGGCATTTATGCCTGTGAATCATCAAACATATCCACATTAAAATTTACATATTCCTTACCATTAATTTCAAAAATGTTTCCTTCATTTTTATCAAAAAAAATTCCTGCTTATTCATTCATCACATTTCGCATTATTTGGGGAATATTGTTGGTGTATAGCACCTTGCGTTTTATGTGGTTGGGTTGGGTAAAAGAGCATTATTTAGATACAAAATTTGCGTTCAAATATTGGGGTTTTTCGTGGGTAAGCACCTTTGATTCGCCTTTTTTTGTGTATTCATTGCATATATTATTGGTTTTGGGGGCAATATGTTTAATGTTTAATATTTGGTACAGATTATCAACGATTGTAGTTTTTCTGACTTTTACATATATCCAGTTGCTTGACCTCACATATTATCTAAATCATTATTATTTTGTGTGTTTGGTGTGTTTTTTAATGATTTTTTTTCCACAACCTGAATTAGAAAAAAATGAACAAAAAAATTATGAACAAAAAAATGTTGAAAGTACGCCCATTATTCCGCAATGGGTGATTATTGCGTTAAAAATCCAAATTGCGATTGTGTATGTGTATGCAGGCATTGCCAAAATCAATTATGATTGGCTCATTTTGGCACTTCCTTTAAAAATATGGCTTCCTGCACACGATAAAATGTTTTTGATAGGAGATATTTTTGCGTGGAAAATTACGCCTTTTATATTTTCGTGGTGTGGAATGTTGTATGATTGCTTTGTGGTATTTTTTCTTTTGTGGCACAGGACACGTGTTTGGGCATATATTGCGGTCATTATCTTTCACACATTGACAGGTTTATTGTTCCAAATTGGTATTTTTCCTGTGGTGATGATAAGTGTTACTTTGATATTTTTTGACAATGATTTTCATAAAAAATTGCTTTGTTTTTTTAGAAACCCCACCCAAACCCTCCCCAGAGGGGAGGGCTTAAAAAGCAACTTTACTCAAACGGTGTTTGGTGTCTCCACCAAACACCACATTCAACAAAATTTAATTTTAAAAACTATTTTTTCACTCTGTTTTTATCTTTATTTTTTGTTCCAATTTTTGTTTCCATTTCGTTATTTACTTTACAAAGGAAATACATTTTGGACTGAAAAAGGTTACAGATTTTCGTGGCGTGTGATGCTTATGGAAAAAGCAGGAACTGCTACTTTTTATGTAAAAAATACCCAAACAGGCAAAGAATTTATCATAGAAAATCGTGATTTTTTGAACGCACATCAGGAAAAACAAATGTCTATGCAACCTGATATGCTAATTCAATTCGCTCATTTTTTGGGTAATTATTACGAAAAAAAAGGTGTTGTTGCCCCACAAGTGCGTGCTGAGGTGTATGTTACGCTGAATGGACGACCAAGCAAATTATTCATTGACCCAAATGTGGATTTGATGAAGGAAAATGATGATGAATTAGGAATTAGGAATTAGGAATTAGGAATTAGGAATTTACACAAAATATTTTTTAATTATCCAAATTTTATTTTAAATATTTTTAAAAAACCAAAAATATTTTTAATTAGTTTTTAAAAATAAAAAATGGCTGTTTTATTTATTATTCAACATTGAATTTTGGCTGTTCAATTCCTAATTTCTAATTCCTAATTATATCTCGTGTCCCATTTTATTTTTTTTGGTTTCAAGGTATTCTTGATTGTGAATATTTGAAGGAATTTGGATAGAAACCCTTTCTGTAATTTCAAGACCGTAGCCCATCAATCCAGCACGTTTTGCAGGATTATTGCTGATAAGTTTGATTTTTTGAATACCCAAATCCCTTAATATTTGTGCCCCAACGCCATAATCACGTTGGTCAGGCTTAAAACCAAGTGCAACATTTGCCTGAACAGTATCTAAGCCTTGTTCTTGCAATTTGTATGCTTTGAGTTTATTCACAAGCCCAATGCCTCTGCCTTCTTGATTCATATATAGAATCACACCTTTTCCTTCTTCTTCCACCATTTCCATAGCTTTGTGAAGTTGTGCTCCACAATCGCAACGACACGACCCAAAAATATCGCCTGTTACACACGAAGAATGAACACGCACCATTACAGATTCATTTTCTGTCCAAGTGCCTTTTACGAGTGCAAGGTGCAGTTCTTGCGTATCTTGTTGGCGAAAAGCAATCAAATCAAAATTCCCCCAATTTGTAGGCATATTTACGCCAATTTCCCTTTTAATGAGGCTTTCCGTTTTGAGGCGGTAAGAAATAAGGTCTTTTATGGTGATAAGTTTGAGGTTGAATTTATCAGCAATAAGGCGTAATTGTGGAAGGCGAGCCATAGAACCGTCTTCGTTCATTATTTCAATCAAAACGCCCACAGGCACAAATCCAGCCATCATTGCCAAATCAGAGGAGGCTTCTGTGTGTCCTGCTCTACGCAATACGCCACCGTCTTTGGCTTTGAGCGGATTGATGTGTCCAGGTCGTCCCAAGTCTTCAGGTTTGGTGTTGTAATCTGCAAGAGCTTTGAGGGTTTTTGCTCTGTCGTGTGCAGATATGCCTGTTGTGCAACCATTTCCCAATAAATCCACTGTAACCGTAAAAGCGGTTTTCATAGGGTCAGTATTTTGCCCAACCATAAGGTCAAGTTTGAGGGTTTGGCAACGTTCTTCGGTCAAAGAAGCACACAAATAACCACCGCCTTCTTTTCGCATAAAATTCACGATTTCAGGGGTTATACATTCCGCAGCACATATAAAATCGCCTTCATTTTCTCTATCTTCGTCATCTACTACAATAATTACTTCGCCATTGCGAATTGCTTTGACAGCATCTTCTATTTTATCAATTTTGATGTTCATGTTTTTTACTTTCTTGTTTTTTATATAAATTTTTTTCAAAAATAAAGAAAGTGTAGGGGAATTAAAAATAAAATGTGTGAAGGTTATTTTTTTACCTAAAAACAAAAATCCTCCAAAAAATTTTTTGGAGGATTTTTTTGTAGTGATTATTTTTCTAAATTTATTTTTTTTGAAATAATCCCATGCTTTTCAACACTTTTTAATGCATCTGTGTATTTATGACTAAAAATAGGTTTTTCACCATATTGTTTTTTAATACGCTCAAGAACTTCTTGTTCATTGGGTATTATGTTTTGGTTATTTTTTTTCATATTATTTATTTTTTAAAATACGAAATTCATCAAAATTTATTGTATTATTGGGCATAAGTATTTTTTGTCCTTCATCAGTCAAACCCCAAATTGTATAAATAGGTTCTATATCAGGCATATTTTTTAAAATAATACGTTGGTATAATTAAATTCTAATATCAGAGCTACCTCTTATCATAAGTTCAGCATTAGGGAAATATTGAAAAAAATTTTCTATAGTATGTATGACTGTTGCCAATACTTTTATAGTATCTCCATTGTTACTCACACTTAAATCATCAATATTGCCTGTGTTGCTATCATAATCACCAAAAGCCAAATTATACAAAATATCATCTTGGACAGGCTCATATACAATTACCTTTGTAATAATACCTTGTTTTCCTACGCTATTAAATGTATAAATTAAATGTGTCCGCACTATATTTATATCCTTTTATTTTCATTTAAAAATATTATTTTAGAAATAAAAAATCTCTTAAAACTATAAAAATAATATTAAATTCATCAATAACAACAAAAAAATACTAACAAAAAGTAAAAACTAATTTTTTGCAAAAAAATTACGATATTCAAACAGTTTTTCATTTTTTTTATCTTTTTTCGGTATCTAAAAAAACAATTAAATCCATAAACTTATGCCTTATTTTATTACATTCTTAAGCCTTATTTTTACATTGGCTTTGCAATATTTTTTGTCTATTTGGTTAATAAAAATAGGTTATTTTTATAATTATGCCCATACTTTTGGAGGATTTTTGATTTTGATGATAATTTATATGAATTTGATAAATTATGCACTCAATTTTTTGAAAATTAAAGCAAATTATCCAGAGGCAATGGTGGTAAAATACAGCATTTTTTTGTTTTTAATTCTTACTTTTTTGCTTAACTATTTTATGATGATTTAATGATTTCAGACACAAATATCAAAGATTTGGGCAATGATTTATATGAGTTAAATTGCCCTTGTGCGTTTTATATCTTGTTTCAGGTGGTGGAAATATTGCCTGTTGGGGAAGTGGTGGGGGGTGGAAATGAGATAGCAGATTGTATGACAGAATGTCAATCTGCAAGCCTTTCAGTGGATTTTATGTGTAAAATTATAGAAATCAACCAGCCTTTTATAGATTGTTTGCGAGAAATGGAAGGCAAAGATTTTGAGCAAAAAGGTTTTTTGCAAACGGATTGGATTTGTAGGGTGCAAAAAGTGAATTATAAGGAAAATTTATATTGGCATTTTAGGGAAATGCGTTTGTATGAAACTCACCCAACCACGATTTTAGCCAATACTTGGCAAAATTATCTAAAACCTTATTTGTCTGAATTGGGCTTTTTTAATCAATATTTGCCTTTGGAGCATTATGTGCGTAATTTCAAAATTTTAGGCGAAAATATTAAAAAAACCGAAAAAATTTGTAGTTTTGAGTATTGCCAAAATTATACAATATTGCAAAGTGATTTAAGCGAAAAAAAATGGCATTTTTTAGAAAAAAACAAAAAAACTGCTTATTTGTATGCTCCTTTTGATATTGAAAATATTAGTTTTAATGAAAAATTATTGTTAGAAGCACAATTTAATCCACAACCAAATAATTGGATTTTAATAAATATCAAAAAGGATTTTATCTTAAAAATAGAAAAAAAAGTCCATTATTACACACAAAGTTGGTATTGGTTCAAATTGGAAGGTGATTTTATTCGTGTGGGTTTGAACACCAAAACAGAATATATTAGCACACATTTGCCTTGTTATCCTCTAATATTTTCTCCTGTTGGCACAATTTTGAAAGACCAAAATACAGAAGATTTGCCATTAGCAGAATTTGATGTTGCAGGTTCTATGATAGTGTGTTTAATTGTGTTATTTGATTTGGAAATCGTGGAAATTAACACCAAAATTTGGAATAAATCACAAATGAATAATCCTTGTGAGTTATTGGAAAAAGACCCTTTTGGCGAAGGTTGGCTTTTTGTAGTAAAACCTTTAAATCCTGAAAAAACAAGGAAAATGTTTGCAGAATGGTATGAAAAAGGGTATTTTGAATAAAAAATTATGAAAAAACCAATTAAAAAAATGGCTTGGATAGCAACTTTCGGAATGGCATATCTTTTTTTTAGCATTGCCTTTATTTTTATTTTGTGGCAATTATGGTTTATTCAAACCTCTATCAAAACCAAAGGCTTGGTAATTGATTTGGATAGGCAAGTAAAAGCACGTTCTAATGACCAATTTGCACCAATTATTGAATTTGAAACAGAAAAAAAAGAAAAAATTAAACTTAATACAGAAGTTTATAATTATCCTGCTGATTTTAAAAAAGGCGAAGAAATAACAATTTTTTATCAAGAAAATAACCCCAAAAATGCAAAAATAGAGCATTTTCGCCATCTTTGGTTTTGGTCTTTGGTTTGGTTTGGCATTGGATTATTTTTTTTAATGGTTGGTTTTTTATCGCCCAATGCGAGAAGGTTTTAGATTTTTTTTGAAAAAATTAAAAAAAAATGTAAATAAATATGTACAGTGATTGTGAAATTACTATCAAAGAATTAGGCAATGATGTGTATGAAATCAGTTGCTATCCTGCTGCTTGTTTTATGTTTGTGGTGGAAAGTTATGCACCTGTGGGAAGGGTTATAAATTCTTACCAAGAATTGGCATATT
>JAAFIN010000274.1 GCA_013297825.1 Cytophagales bacterium | reverse complement strand
AATAACTTTTTTTTATCTTTATTGATACATTTCTGCAAAAAATAAATTTATACTACTCTAATATTACAGAGTTATAGCCTAACTTATGTTTTTTGAAAAATACTATCTTTGTCCAAAGTCTAAAACTTTTTATAAAAGAACATTCCACATTATTAAAAAATAAAAACCAAAAATATTTATTTCAAAAAAAATAAAACCTAATAAAAACCACATTTTGAGGCATTATAAAAATTTTGGAATAATTTTAGTATAATTTTTAGGAGATTATTGGAAAAAGATTTTAAAAAAATAAAAAATCATATTGAAAAACCAAAAAATAAAATATTTTTGCATAGCAATTATTTTTTTATACTGATTCCTGACACCTGATTCCTGACTACTACCTCCTGACACCTGATTTTTGATAACTTTTTACCACAAATAAAATATGTTTGGTTTTAAACTTAATATCCAACGAAGTGTATTTCTTCAACTTTTTGTCATTGCGATTTTGATTGTTATCAACTATTCAGTGGTGGCTTCGTATGATGCTGATTTAAATGAAATTGAAAAAACAGTTGATTTGGTAGAAAGTAATGGTACATATTCACAAGAAATTATGTATCTTTCTACGCTGATGGTATCAGGAAAAGAAGAAAATCGTAATAAGCTCATCAGGGCTATTATGAAACACGACAACAATATGCGTGTAATGAAAGGTGGTGGAAAATCAGATGAAAATGATTCTTATGTAGCCCCTGCCCCACAAGAATTGTTAAATGGATATTTTTTGCCTTTGGAAACTGTTTGGCAAAAATATAGAGATAATGCCCAAGTGCTTACCCAAAAATCTTTGTATCTTAATGACAAAGACCGTTCTCTAAACCCTGAAATCAAACTCGCTTATAATTATTTATCAGAAAATAATGCACGCCTTTTGGAAAGAAATGATAAAATGGTGGAGGCTTATCTGAAATATTTTGATACCAAACAAGAGCGTAGGGATTTGGTGTTGAATATTATCTTTTTTATCAATATTGCACTTGTTGTATTGATGTTTGTATATATTTCTTATAATGTAGTACGCCCTATTTCACAACTTAATGAAATTGAGGCAATTATCACAGAAGGAAATTTTGAGCGTGATATTAACTACAAACGTGATGACGAACTTGGAAAAGTAGCAAGCTCTATCAATCGTTTGTTTAGTAACCTTAGAAATGCAACCGAATTTATCTTGGATATTGGTGAGGGAAAATTGGAATCCAAATATCAACTCTTAGAAGAAGAACAAGCCCAAAAGAAAGATAGACTTGGAAATGCACTCTTGGAGATGCGTGACAAAATGCGTGAAGTGGCTGAAACAGACCGCCAACGAAATTGGAGTTCGGAAGGTCTTGCTAAATTTGCTGATATTTTTAGGAATTATAACCAATCACCTGAATTTACATATATTATCATTTCTAATCTTGTAAAATATACCCAAACCAATCAAGGTGCTTTGTTTTTGGCAGAAGGCGAAAATGGCGACAGACATTTGGAACTTGTATCTGCGTATGCGTATGAAAAACGCAAATATGTTCAAAAAAGAATACAAAAAGGCGAGGGAATTATTGGGGAAGTTTTTCAGGAGGGAAGCACGGTTTATATGACTGATGTTCCTGACAATTATGTGCATATTACGTCAGGTTTGGGCGAGGCAAATCCAAGATGTCTTTTGGTTGTTCCTTTAAAACTTAATGATGAAATATATGGTATTTTGGAACTTGCATCTTTTATGGAATTTGAGCCTTATAAAATAGAATTTGTAGAAAAACTTGGTGAAAGTATCGCCTCTACATTTGCTTCTGTAAAAAGCAATACCAATACCCAAAAACTACTTGATGAACAAACATTGCTTTCTCAACAAATGAAAGCCCAAGAGGAAGAAATGCGTCAGAATTTGGAGGAACTTATGGCTACACAGGACGAAGTAGAACGCAGTAGGTCAGTATTGCAAGAACAAAAAACTGCTCTTGAAACCTACGTCAATGCTTTGCAAAGTCAAGTTCAAGAACTCCAAGATGACCGCCAAAAACTTATGCAACAGATTATTGATTTGAAAAGTGCTTAAAAAGACTTTATCTTAATTTTATAAAAAAAAACCACAGAAAATATATTTTTATTTCTGTGGTTTTTTGTTTTAATTTGAATGAGGAATGGGTGAAAAATAAAATGGATAGTTTAGAACACGGATTTTACGGATTAACACAAATTTTCACGGATTTTTTTTTATTTTTATGTATAGCACAGGCATTTATGCCTGTGAATCATCAAACATATCTACATTAAAATTTACCTGTTCCTAACTATAATTTTAAAACGATTATTTTTTTAAAAGTTCATGAAAAAAATTCTTTCTATTGATGGTGGAGGCATAAGAGGCGTTATTCCTGCGGTCATATTGGCACATATAGAACACCTCACACATAAACCCATTTCCAAACTTTTTGATATTGTAGCAGGAACTTCCACAGGTGGAATGTTGGCACTTGGGCTGGTGATGCCTGACGACACTTATCCTGACAAACCTGCTCAAACTGCCCAAGAAATGGTAAAAATGTATAAAAATGAAGGCAAAAAAATATTTCCACCTTCTTTTTTGGATAAATTAGGGCTTGCTGGTTGGAATGGCGAAAAATATAATGATGATGGCATTTCACAAGTCCTCAAAAATAGATTTGGCGAAACTCGTCTAAGCCAAGCATTGTGTCATACATTGATTACGAGTTATGAGATAGAAAAAAGGGAAAATGTGATTTTTAGAAGTGAAAAAGCTAAATTGGAACACGAAGAAGATTTTTATATGCGTGATGTTGCAAGAGCAACTTCTGCAGCGCCTACTTATTTTGAGCCTGCCAAAATCCAACCTGTCAATAAAGACAATTTTTATTATTTGGTAGATGGGGGACTTTTTGCTAATAATCCTGCAATGTGTGCTTACACGTATTTTATTGAAAATACCAAAGGCAGAGAAAGCAAAGATTGCTTAATGCTTTCGCTTGGTACAGGCAATGTTTTTAAGCCAATTCTTTACAAAAAAGCCATAAATTGGGGACTTATTGGTTGGGCAAAACCTACGATTGATATTTTATTTGATGGCATTTGCAATGCGATTGATGAACAATTACGTGTTATTTTTAAAACACAAAAGAAAAGTAAATATTATCGTTTTCAAAGGGAATTACAAAATGAATACAATGATTTGGATGACACCAAAGAAGAAACTATCAATTATCTTATAGGACTTGCTGAACGCCTCGTTGATGAAAAAATTGATGTGATTGAAAATTTGTGTGAAATATTAGTTAAATAATTATGAATTATAAATTATGAATTTTACAATTAAAAACAAAATAATATTTTGAATTTAATCATTTTAACAAAATTATTTTTAAATGTATGGAAAACAATTTTAACCTCCTTCAATTCCTAAAAGAACTTGCTTTGCTTTTCAAAGATGAAAAATTTGAAGACGCAAAAAACAAAATATTGATGCAAAAAAACGTAAATGTGGATTTTGAAGAAGTAAAGGAGAAATTTTTGGAAACACTTCAACGTATGAATAGAGAAATTTATGTTGAAAATTATGCTGAGCAATTAGTGAAAAAAGTAGACAATTTGAGAAGTGAAATCAAAATTTTAGAAGATGAAATCAAACCACACAATTTTTTCCAAAAATTATTTTTTAAACAAAATAAAGAAAAAATCTCAAAATTAGAAAAATTGAAACAAGAATATGACGTCCTTTTGATAGAAGAAATGCAGGTAAGAGAAGAAATGTGTTCTCCTCGTGCACCCATTTCTTGGACAAGAAGCGAACAATTATTTAATTTGTTTAGATTAAATTATCAAAAACCCAATTACAAAGAAGAACACCAAGAAGTATCAGCGTTTTGGAATTATTTGAAAGAACTTTATCAAAATCAATAATGGAAAACAATTTTAACCTCCTTCAATTCCTAAAAGAACTTGCTTTGCTTTTCGTTATTTGGAGAAAATCACTCTTTGATAATTTTTTGTAAAAATTCTAAAAAAAACTTTTGTCATTTTGAAAAAATCTGGCTGTTTCCTGACTCCTGATACCTGTTCCCTTACTCCTGTTCCCTGACTCCTGATACCTGTTCCCTTACTCCTGATACCTAATTCCTGATACCTGTTCCCTTACTCCTGACACTTGTTCCCTGTTTCCTTTTACCTATTCAAAAAACCCTCAATAGGATTTTGCAAAACATTACCAATAGAAAGATACATATTTTTAGCAGATTTTTTGAGGTTATTTTGGAAATAAAATGCAATACTTCCCACAAAATGCAATGGCGTGTGGGGCGAAATATCATATTTTTTTTGGTAATATTTCAAAAAAGAAGAAAAAGAATTTTCTAAGGTATTTTGGATATAAAAATGCGTAATATTTTCACCAAAAAATAACGCAAAACTTGCTAAAAACTTATTAGCTTGTGGTTTTTTATAAATATTGTCCAAAAGATTTTTTCTATCCATATCAGGATATTTTTTTATAAAAATTTCTTTTAAATCTCTTGGCAAAGTTTCTTTCAAAAAATCAGCAATTAAAATTTTTCCTAAAAAAGCTCCACTGCCTTCATCACCCAATATAAAACCTGTGCTTGTGTCGTGGCTTGTGATATTTGTACCGTCATACACGCACATATTCGCACCTGTGCCAAGTATGCCCACAATCCCAGCGTCATTGCCCAGCAATGCACGTGCAACGCCCAAAGTATCAGGTTGGATTTCTATTTGAGGAATATTTTTAGAAATTATGATATTTTTAAAAAACTTAGAAAAAGTATTTTGCATAAAATCCTGTGTTTCTATGCCACAACCTGCACCATAAAATTGGATTTTTGTAATATCATTTACATTCAAAATATCTTTTTCTTTTTGAAAAAAATCTTTTAAAATCTGTAAAATTTCGGTTTCGGAATGAAAATATGGGTGTATGCCATTTGTACTGAAAATATTTTTTCCGTCAGTCCAAAGGGTTTTTGTGCCACCGCTATCTGCTATGAGGTTCAAAAAGTTGAAGGTTTAAGAAGTTTAAGGTTTAAGGTTCAAAGTATTTAAAAATTATTTATTTAAAATACTTTCCAAATAAGGAATTAATGTTGAAGCCTCAAATAATTCTTTTAAATTTAAAGTGAGTTTGTAATTTACCAAATTATTAGGATTCATTTGCACAAGTTGCTTGGAAATTTCACCTTGTTTTACAAAAAAATTCTTGGTTTTGTGAATATATGAAATATCTTTTTTATCAAAAATACGATAAAGTATAGCATCTTCACATATTCCCAAACATAATAAATAACTATAATTGTAATTTGGGTTTATGCCATTAAATTGAAAAGTATTGCCATTTCTGCCTTTTCTGGCGGTTTTTACCTCAAATAAAATTCCTGTTTCTGTTTGCACATCATATTCAGTATGAATAATGCCTTCATCTACAATAGTTGTTACTTGTTTTATAACTTCTTTTGCAAATTCTTCACCTATTTGTCCTATTGCATTTCCCTCAAAATCTCTAATTTTAGAAAAAATTTCACTATAATCCCTACCAAGATTTAACTCAAGGTGTTTTCGTTCAATGATTTCTTTTAATTTAATTTCCAAATTGTTTGTTTTTGACATAGCTAATTTTGTATTTTGAAAAATGATTTTTTAACTAATTATCTTATCCAAATTATCTTTCAATGCTTGAAAAATATTTGATTTTCCAATGTGATAACAGGAATTTGTCGCCAAACTTGCGTATTGTTTCCAATCCAATGTTTCAAAAAGGTTTTTGATTTTGTTTTTGATATTTTCGTCTTGATGTGTGAAT
>JAAFIN010000273.1 GCA_013297825.1 Cytophagales bacterium | reverse complement strand
AGACCACGAACAAGACGTAAAACTTTTTGTGGAAGATGCAAAAGAAAAAGGAATGAAATTTCTTTAGTAATTATGAATTTTTAATTATGAATTATGAATGGAACAGCCTTTTTTAATGTTAAATGATAAATGTTGAATGGTAAATAGAACAGCCAAAGCAGGATTTTCAGAATTTAAAGATTAACAGGATTTTATTAAACCTTAAACTTTGAACCTTAAACTTTAAACCTTGAACTTTGAACCTTGAACTTTGAACCTTGAACTTTGAACCTTGAACTTTGAACCTTAAACTTTAATCGTGCAAAAACCACCATTTTCTAAAATTATTGGACTTTTGAAAACAAATGAAAATCCAAATATTGAACTTGCTTTAAATATTGCAAAATATCATTATGTAACAGAATTTGAAGATTATTTTGGGTGTGAAGTGGAGCATTATAATATTTTTTATGACAGTTTTTACAAAGAATTTTTGGAAGATAATGAAAATTCATTAGAAATTATACATATAAATTTGAGTAATCATTCATTGAAAAAAATCCCAAAACTGGTTTTTTCAATGATTAACTTAAAAAGTTTATATTTACAAAATAATCAAATCCAACATATTTCTGCTGAAATTGGACAATTAAAAAACTTAACATCCTTTGATGTATGCCACAATCAAGTTCAAACAATTTCACAAGAAATTGGACAATTACAAAATTTAGAAAAATTTTATTTGTATGATAATCAACTTCAAAATATTCCAAATGAAATTGGGAAATTACAAAATTTGCAAGTTTTGACTTTGAATAAAAACCAACTTAGATACATTCCAGAGGAAATTGGAGAATTAAAAAACTTAAAAAGTTTGGATATAAATAACAATCAACTTCAATATGTTCCAAATGAAATTGGAAAATTGCAAAATTTATGGGATTTGCATTTTTATAATAATCAACTTAGAACTATTCCAAATGAAATAGGAAAATTAAAAGGTTTGTGGAATTTGCATTTAGAAAATAATCAACTCAAAACGTTGCCTTTAACACTTAAAAATCTTAAAAATTGTGATATTTTTGTAGGAAATAATCCTAATTTAATTTTACCTGCTGAACTAAAAAATTGTAAAAACATTAGACTTTGAACTTTAAACTTTAAACCTTAAACTTTTGTGAAAATCGGAATAATATTTGGCGGTCAATCACGTGAAAGAGAAGTTTCTTTTGCAGGTGGAAGGACTGTATATGATAATTTGGACAAAAATATATTTGAGCCTGTGCCTATCTTTGTGGATAGCTTAGGGAATTTTATTTTATTGGAATGGCAATATATTTATAAAGGCACAATTCGTGATTTTTATCCACCTATAACGCCTACCGAAGAAAATCCTTTTCAGGTATATGTAGAATCTTTGAAAATTCTGCAACACGAAAATAAAAAACTTCAAAACCTTATAGAAAAAGTAGGAAAACGTGTATTTCCACACGAATTTTCTGCACTTTTTGATTTTGCTTTTCTTACTTTGCACGGTGCTTATGGCGAAGATGGCAATATTCAGGGCTTGTTAGAATGGTACAATATCCCATATTCAGGCTCAGGAATTTTGCCCTCTGCCATTGGAATTGACAAAATAACACAAAGCCAATTACTCACGCAAGCAGGTTTCAAACGCCCAAAACAAGTGCTTATATCACGAGAAGAATGGCTAAATGCTCCAACCAAAGGACACAAAAAACTTTTGGGACAAATTTCTCGTAAAATTGGCTTTCCTATGGTTATCAAAGCCCCACAACAAGGTTCTTCTATAGGTGTAAGCATTGTAGAGGGCGAATGGGCGAGAACAAGCCCCCTAACCCCCAAAGGGGGAACAAAAAGCTCCCCCTTTGGGGGCGGGGGGGGCTTTAAAAAGAAAATGACTGCCAAAAGCATAGAAACATTTTCGCAATGGGAAAAAGCCATCAATAAAAGTTTTTTTAGGTTAGAAATTAACCTTCATAAATTTTATAAAGCATCAAAAAAAGCTGAAAATATTGCATCAGAAAATAATCAAGGCGAAACTGTTGTAAAAAAGAAAACAAAACCTAGAAAAGCAGACCATTTTTCAAATGGTGTTTTAGATGAAATTGCTTTAAAAAATTTCTTAACACAACTTACTGATATTAGGGAAAGCATTGGTTTTCCGCTTATGTGGGAAACGCCTAATGTTAAACACATTGAAGACAAAAAAATCGTGTATAGCCCACAGGAATTGCATTATTTGATTACTTCATATTTCCCAAATTTTAGCGTAGAAACGCTTATTTTGTCGTCTATTCATAGCGAGGAATACGTTTTGGTGGAGGAATTTATACAAGGGAAAGAATTTTCTTGTATTGTGATTCAAGACCAAAAAGGCAATCCTATTGCACTTCCTCCTACCGAAATTCGCAAATTTAAAAATGTGTTTGATTATCGTTCAAAATATCTGCCAGGTACAAGTAGCAAAATCACGCCTATTGAAGTAGAAGAAGAAATTATTGAAAAAATACGTGAAAATTGTGTGGAACTTTACAAAACCTTACACGCCAACGTCTATGCGCGTATTGATGGATTTATTACCCCTGGAAATGAGATTTTTCTCAATGACCCAAACACCACTTCAGGAATGTTGCCCTCGTCTTTTTTCTTCCACCAATCCGCAGAAATAGGCTTAAATAGCAAAGATTTTTTGACCTATATTATTCGTACATCTCTTTCAGAAAGGAAAAAAACAGGCAAAAATATTTTTAAATATCAAAATTTATTAAAAGAATTAGACGAAAATATCCAAGCACTTCGCACCCAAAACCACCAAAAAACCAAAGTAGCGGTTATTATGGGTGGATATTCGTCTGAAAGGCATATTTCTATGGAAAGTGGGCGAAATGTCTTTGAAAAATTATCATCTTCTACCAAATATGACCCTTTTCCTGTGTTTTTGATGGGCAATGAAAATGCTTTTGAATTGTACGAATTGCCTTTAAATTATATGTTAAAAGACAATGCTGATGACATTGCCAAAAAAATAAAATATGTAGAAAATGCACAAGCAAATCAAAAAGCAATTTCTCACCCAATTATCCAAAAAATAAAACAAGAATTTGCAGAAGTTACCAAACTTTATGCCAGCAATCAACTTGAATTTCCTACAAAATTATCCTTAAATGACCTCAAAAATAAAACCTCACTTGCGTTTATTGCCCTGCACGGAAGACCAGGCGAAGATGGGGCGTTGCAAAATGAATTTGAGAAAATAGGCATTTCTTATAATGGTTCAGGCGTGGAAAGTTCCCAAATTACCATTAACAAATACCAAACAAATGAGATTTTGGCAAAAAATGGAATTTTGGTGGCAAAACATTCTTTGGTATATGAAAAAGATTGGCAAGAAAATAAAAACGCAATTTTGGAAAAAATCACAAAAGATTTTCAATTTCCTTTGATTGCAAAACCTGCTGATGACGGTTGTAGTTCTGCGGTCAAAAAACTAAAAAACATCACAGAATTTTGTGCATTTGCAGAAATGATGTTTCGCAAAGAATTAGAATTTTTGGCAAATGAAGCCCAAATCCTAAAACTCACGCCAAAAGAGGAATTTCCACAAAAAAATTATTTTTTGGTGGAAGAACTTATTTCAAAAGGTTATGAAGCAACGCATTTTTTGGAAATCACAGGGGGAATGTTGACGCATTTTGACGAAAATAATGATGTTTCTTATGAGATTTTCCCCCCTTCTGAGGCATTGGCGGTGGGAGATGTGTTAAGTTTGGAAGAAAAATTTTTGGCTGGTGAAGGGCAAAACATAACCCCTGCACGTTATTATCCTACTAATCCAATTCTTAACAAAAAAATAGAAATAGAAGTACAAAAAACTTTGAAAAAAACCGCTCAAATATTAAATGTAGTGGGTTATTGTAGGATAGATGCTTTTGTAAGAATTTGGAAAGATGCCCAAAAAGTGGAGGTAATTATCATTGAAGTAAATTCTTTGCCTGGAATGACTCCTGCAACCTGTATATTTCACCAAGCCTCTTTACACAAATACAAACCTTTTGAATTTATTGATAAAATATTAGAGTTTGGAGGAAATAAAAACTAAGATGTAAAACATATAAGATTCAAGCACACAAGCAAAATAGTATAAAAAAATTCTATTTTTTTATACTATTTTTTTCTTATTTTTTTAAAAAATATTCAAAAATTTACTATTTTTGTAAAAATAAAAAATGGCTGTTTCATTCACAATTTACCATTGAATTTGGCTGTTTCATTTACCATTCACAATTTACCATTCAACATTAAAAAACGTGGCTAAAGTTTCTTCCTCTTATTTTTGTCAAAGTTGCGGTTATCAATCTGCCAAATGGCTCGGAAAATGCCCTTCGTGCAGTAGTTGGAGTACATTTGTAGAAGAAATCGTACAAAAAGAAAATGCTGCCTCCAAAAAAGGCGAATGGCGTGCAAGTTCTTCTACCAAAATATCAGCCAAACCTCGCCCTATCAGCGAAATAAACCCCCTTAACGAACAGCGACTTATCACACCTGACCAAGAACTTAATCGTGTGCTTGGGGGCGGAATTGTAGCAGGTTCGTTGATATTGATAGGAGGTGAGCCAGGCATTGGAAAAAGTACGCTTTTGTTGCAAATTGCATTACAATTAGCAAGTTATAAGGTGCTTTATATTTCAGGTGAGGAAAGTGACCAACAAATAAAAATGCGTGCTGAACGCCTCAAAGTTGATGGAAAAAGACTTTTGGAAGAATTTTCAGAAGAAAATCCCCAAAAAACAGGTTGTTATGTATTGACTGAAACCTCTACGCAGAATATTTTTAAACAAATTGAGATTTTCCAACCTGATATTTTGGTCGTGGATTCTATCCAAACAATGCAATCGTCTTTCATAGAATCTGGTGCAGGGAGTATTTCGCAAGTGCGTGAATGTACGTCTGAATTTATGAAATTCGCCAAAGAAAGCGGTACACCTGTGTTTTTGGTGGGGCATATCACCAAAGATGGCACGATTGCAGGGCCCAAAGTCTTGGAACATATCGTTGATACAGTTTTGCAATTTGAGGGAGATAGACATTTAGTTTATAGAATTTTGAGGGCGACCAAAAACCGTTTTGGTTCTACTTCTGAATTGGGTATTTATGAAATGCTTGGTGATGGACTTCGTGAAGTGAGCAATCCATCAGAAATATTGCTTACGCAACGTGATGAAGCCATAAGTGGTATTGCGATTGGGGCGACTTTGGAGGGAAATAGACCGCTTTTGATAGAAATTCAATCTTTGGTAAGTCTTACAAGTTATGGAAATCCGCAACGCAGTGCAACAGGTTATGACAAACAACGTATGAATATGCTTCTTGCGGTGTTGGAAAAACGTGGTGGTTACAAACTTGGTACGCAAGACGTTTTTTTGAATATTACAGGAGGTTTGAAAATAGAAGACCCAGCGATTGATTTGGCGGTGTGTGTTTCGGTGATTTCGTCTTACGAGGATATTGTGGTGAGCAATAGTAAGGCTTTTTGTGCAGAAGTTGGTTTAGGGGGAGAATTAAGGGCAGTAAATAAAACCGAAAATCGTATTTCAGAAGCTGAAAAATTGGGTTTTAAAGAAATTTATATTTCAAAATATGCCTTAAAAAGCGTAAATATTCAAAATTTTAATATAAAAATCAAGGCTTTTGCCAAATTAGATGAGGTTTTTTTGGAATTGTTTGTGTAAAAATTATGAATTATGAATTATGAATTATAAATTATTATAAAAAATAAATTATGCGAATCAACAGTTAAAAATATAATTTTTCTAATAATTTACCCCTATAAATTGTATTATTTTAATATTTGAAATTTTAAAACTGC
>JAAFIN010000272.1 GCA_013297825.1 Cytophagales bacterium | reverse complement strand
CTCAAATAATGACATTGCATCACACCCTCAACCTCTGTGCTGTATTTTTGTATTTTTACTTTTGACATAGTTTTTTTTATTTTTGCAAATATATTATAAAATCGGATATTATTTATTTACCATTCCTTAGATTATCTGCTTGTTTTTTTAAATCTTTTGTTTCCAGACAGATTTTATATTCTTTTCCATAATACAAAAGGGCTTTTTCATATTCACCTTTTAAATAATGCCCTACGCCTATTCTACTCAATGCATATCTTTGTCCTCTCAGAAAATTACTTTTTTGGCTTTCTTCCAATACTTTTTGGTGAATAATGATAAAAGTATCAGGTTTGCTTGGGTAATATTGGCTTGCTATATCTGCTAATGCCCATATTCGTGTGGTATCTTGTTTGGCGTTTTTATACACAACTTGAAGGCTATCTATTATTTTTTTATTTTGGGCAATAAGTCTATTATTCCCAAAAATTACTAAAAAAGAAATGAATAAAGAAAGTAAAAATTTTAAAATCATAGAGATTGATAAGTTCAAGGTTTAAAGTTTAATCCTAAAAACAGCATTTGAAACCAAAAATTAAACAGAATTTGAATTTAAAAAAGTGGTCAGACCTTCGTAAACTACGGTGCAGACCATTTTTTTAAAATATTAATGTATAAAATTATGTATTTTTTTGTAGATTAAATTTTTGAATTTTTTAAACCTTGAACTTTGAACCTTAAACTTTTTAATACCCAATCGTTTTCAAATATCGTTGATTATTAAGTTTATAATTGCGTTTTTTAGGATAAATAAGGCGAATAATAATCGCAGTAGCCAAAAAACTTACAGGAACTTGCCAAGATTTGCTATTCATATTAAATTCGTTGTTTATCATATCTAAACTAAAATATCCCACACCACCTATAAAAGTCGCAAATTCGAACAAACGAGGATAAAATCGCTCATATTCTACGGTTATTCTTTCAAATTCTGACAAAGGCATATTCACGTCCATTAGCATTATATTGTCTTTATTTACTTTTTGGATAACAGTATAATAATTGGTTGGGTCGTTTTTGAGATTAAAACGAATATTTTGCGTTTCATAAAAACGAATACGTTTTACAGCACCATTTTTTTCCAAAGACAAAAAACGTCTTTCAGGCAAATCCAATTTTGGTTCTTCTTTATCTTTGAGTTGATTTTCCTTTGGGCGAGTGCTGATGCCTTGTTCAGTTTGGGCATAAATATTTGCATTTAGGAAATAAAAGCAAATAATAGCAAAAAAATATACCAATTTCATACAAAAATCTCCTTTTTTATTTTTCTAACAAATTTATGATTTTTTTTTGAGAAAAATGTGGTTGTATGATAATTTTTGTAGAAAATTATTTTTACTTCTCCACGTTTCACGTGGGTTTAACTGTGGTAACCCAACGTGAAACGTGGGGAACAATAAATCCATAAAAATTGTCAGAAAACCAAAATTATCTCAAAAAAAATAGTCTTATGACAATTTTTGTGGAAACAACCACTCTACATGACAAATTTGAAATTCACTTAAAAATCGGGTATAAAACCCAACTTTATTGATGTTTTTTATCAATAAAGTTAGGTTTTATACCCAACTTTTAAAAATTGTCATGTAGAGTGGGAAACAATATATTATTTTAATTTTACGAAAATTATCAGATAAGGAAAAGAAATAAAATAAATTCATCTTATAAAAACCCTGAAAGGGTTTAACAATGGTAACCCCACGTGAAACGTGGGGAAGCAAAAGAGTAAGTTATTTAATTATCATTCCTAACTAAGTTTTTTTTGAGTTATTCACATTTTTTAATTTGCCTTTAACCCCTCAAACATTTGAAAATGATGAGATTTCAATTCAAAATAATCTTCTTTGATGTGTGTGTTTTGAAATTTTAAAAGTGCTAAAATATTTTTTTCTATTTTTTTACATTCTGTTTTACTTTCAAATTCCATAGAAAACAAAACTTCTGATTGTTCAAAACATATTATTTGGTTTTCCACTTGAAAAACAGGATTTTCTTTTGTAAAAATTTTGTGATAATTTTCTTTTTGGTCAAAAATAACCATCAAAAAAAATGTTTTTTTAGCTTTTGGAAGTTGATTTATTGGTTTTTTATTTTCCAATGCCAAAATTCTACTTTCCAAAAGGTTAATTCTTTTATTGGATTTTTCGCACAAAGCAATCGTAAAATTTTCAGCTTTTTCCAAAGCGTTAAAATAAATATCTTCCATTTTTCGGAATAAAATATCCAAATTGCTTACCAACGTAAGCGAATATGTGTCAAGCCTATTTTCAAAACGTGTGAGCTTATCAAAAATTTCTTGTGTGGTTTCAGGAGAAATATTTGGTACTGGTTTTTGGATAATTTCTAATAAATCTTTTTCACATTTTAGAAAATAATTGCGTGCTTCTTCGCCTTTTTCGGTGCGTGCTTGCATACATAATTTCTTCGCAAAGTCAATCGTAATGAGAAAATCAAGCCCAAAATTACCCTTAGAATTTTCACTCCTCTTTAAGAGGAGTGAAGTGAAATCTACGTTTTCCAAAGCGAACGGATTTTCAGTAATATTTACTTTGTACCATCTTACCCAATTATTTTCCCCATAACCTAAAAAAGTATATAATTCTATAGCAGAAACCATATAATTACCATTTTTTTGTTGAAGGTTTATGAGTGGTTTTAGTTCATCATTTTGTTCTAAATTGATATTTTGATTATTTTTCTCAAAATTTTCTTTACAAATTAAGATAAAATCATACACAAGATTGCTTTTTGCAGTATTTGATTTTTTGGCAAAGTTTATTGCACAATCAAGGGTTAAATTTATGCTTTTTTGAGGTCTTCCATTTTGTGTTTTGGCGGGTAAAAAGTCGGGTAAAAAGTCCAAATTTTTGATAAAATTATTGCGTAAAAAAGTCAACGCTTTTTGCTTGCGAAAGTATCCTAACCAGTACCAAAATTCATTGAATTTGACAGGATATTTTTCTTTAGAAATAAGTGCATTTTCCACACATTTTTGTATGGCTTTTCTTTCATTTTCCGATAAAATTTCGGAATTTTGGAGTTGGTTTTTCATATATTTATATATGATTTTTGTAAAAACAGCAATTTCTTTAGAAGGTTTGCTGTTTTTTTTGTGGATAAAATTGAATTTAAAACGATATTACAAAGTTAAAAAACGTATTTTATAAAAACAAATATTATTTTATAATTTTTTTTGTTAAAAAATTTATATTTTAATAACACAATCACTTACAAAATTTTAATAATGTGGATAACTATGTGGATAACTTTTTAAATAAAAAAAGTTATCCACATTATTATACAAAAAATGTGGATAACTTGGGTAAAAATTAAATAACTGTGGCAATTGGCTGTTCAATTTATAATTCATAATTCATCATTCATTTCGCTTCAATCAGCCTAAAACCTTGTCCGTGAATATTAAGAATTTGGAGGCGTTCATCAGCTTTGAGGCATTTGCGAAGTTTGGTAATATACACGTCCATACTGCGAGCATTAAAATAACTGTCATCTTGCCAAATTTTTTTGAGGGCAAAAGTACGGTCTAATACTTGATTTTTGTGTTGGCAAAGCAATTTTAATAAATCTGCTTCTTTGGAAGTAAGTTTTTGGACAGGTTCTATGTTGTGGGAAAGTTGTTGTGTGTTGTAATCCAGTGTAAAATCCCCAATTTTAAAAATTGTTTCTTCAATTTCAGGCGTTTTTGTGGTGTCTTTTGGGGCAGTTCTGCGAAGAATTGCCTGAATACGAAGGAGAAGTTCCTCCATACGAAATGGCTTGGTCATATAATCATCAGCCCCAATTTTAAGCCCGTGAATAGCATCTTCAGGGAGGGATTTGGCAGTAAGAAAAAGAATAGGAATACTTTTGTTGATTTGGCGTATTTTTTCAGCCAATCCAAAACCGTCTAATTTTGGGAGCATCACATCAAGAATACAAAAATCCACTTCATTTTGTTGAAAAAACTCCCAACCTGCTTGTCCATCACGTTGGAGTGTGGTCATGTAATTTTTTACCTCCAAATATTCTTGTAACAAAAGCCCAAGATTATTGTCATCTTCCACAAGTAAAACCCTAATATCTGCCATTTTTTTTAGAAATAAAGTTAATTTAATACCAATTTTGGTCTTTTTTTCCAAAATTAGGACAAAAACTAAAAAAAAGAGAAAAAAAAATGTTAAAAATTTTTAAAATTTAAAATAAATCTCTTTATTGTGTGTTATTATAATGTTAATCATAACAAAAGTGGTTCATTTTAATAAAAAGTAAAAAAGTAGATGTAATTTTTTGTTATAAATTTCATTTAAAAAAAATTAAATACAAACCCCACCTAAATCCTCCCCAGAGGGGAGGACTTTTCGCAAAGCGTTGATTATCAATGTATTATTTTCTCCCTCCCCTCTGGGGAGGGCTGGGGTGGGGTTAAAATATTTTTTTTAGGAAAATAAAAACAAAAGATTATACTATCTTGTTTGTTTTAAACAAAGCATTATTAAACCAAATAATATTCTGTTTTTTGTAAATATTTGCTCATACATTTATATCATATTCGTATCATACATTACAAGATACAAAAAAAGGTATGCACGCATAACAGCCTCAAAAAAACAATATTTTCACATTTGGGACGGTGTAACATTTATTTTTGTTCATTGATATACTTTTTTCCAAAAAATACGTTTATATTAAAATAATATACAAAAAACACTTTAAAAAATTAAAAAAAAGGCATTTTAATAAATAATTTTTTTCTTAAAAATATTTTAAAAAAAATATAAATTCTTAGAAAAATACAATTTAAAAAATAGCATCTAAAAAAAAGTATGATTTTTGTAGCCTTATTTTCTCGTGTTTTTTAAAATAAAATTTATTTTGAAAAAAGTTTTCAAAAAATATTATTTTGTTTCCTCTCTTGGGAAACTTTTAATTTAATTTTTAACCATAATCAAAAAAACTGTAAAATGCGTCAGTTAAAAATCACCCAAACCATCACCAACCGCGAAAGCCAGTCTTTGGAAAGGTACTTCAATGAAATCAATAAAGTAGATTTATTAACCCCTGATGAGGAAGTAGAACTTGCTCGCAGAATAAGACAAGGGGACGAACAAGCATTAGAACGCCTTACAAAAGCCAACCTTCGTTTTGTGGTATCGGTCGCTAAACAATATCAAAATCGCAATCTTTCGCTCAATGACCTTATCAATGAAGGAAATTTAGGCTTGGTTAAAGCAGCCAAAAAATTTGACGAAACACGTGGTTTCAAATTCATTTCTTATGCAGTGTGGTGGATTAGACAATCCATTATGCAAGCACTCGCAGACCAATCTCGTATCGTAAGACTCCCACTTAATAAAACAGGAGCATTGAACAAAATCAATCGTGCTTTTTCTGAATTAGAACAAAAATTTGAGCGCGAACCTACCCCTGAAGAACTTGCTGAACTTTTGGATATGGAGGTAGATGAAATCACAAGCACTTTGCGTGCAGGCACTCGCCAAATCTCGGTTGATGCCCCTTTCTCTGATGAAGAAAGCAACTCTTTACTTGATGTATTAGAAAATAAAAGTACAGTAGCTACTGATTATGCGATTTCTTACCAAGATTCGCTTCGTGTAGAAACGTCAAGGGCGTTGTGTGCGTTGAGTGATAGGGAAAAAACTGTAATTGAAATGTTTTTTGGAATAGGCGATAATAATCCTATGTCTTTGGAACAAATCGGTGAAAGACTTGACCTTACTCGTGAGCGTGTTCGCCAAATCAAAGAAAAAGCTATCCGCAGACTTCGTGGAAGTGGAAAAAGCAAAATGCTCGCTGAATATTTGGGTCAATAAAATTTTTC
>JAAFIN010000271.1 GCA_013297825.1 Cytophagales bacterium | reverse complement strand
TCACTATTTTGTCGTGGTTTTTGACAAGATAGTTTGTTAATTTGTGGATAGAATCTTTGCGAATACAACTGATTTTATAATGCAAAAGAGCAACTTTTGCTTTCTGTTTGTGATAATTTTTTGATTGCTCTTTGCTTGATTTGCCTTTTTGATACTTTTTTGATAATTTTCTTTGTGCTATTTTTAATTTTCTTTGAAACTTTTTGTAAGGTCTTTTATTTTCAAAAATAACCCCACTTGATAAAGTTGCAAGTGTTTTTATACCCAAATCCACCCCAACATCTCCCTGTTTTACAACTGGAATATGTGATTTCTTTTTGGGAATTTCTTCTGTTTTAAAGCTTACAAACCAAAAATCTGCTTGTCTTGAAATAGTTGCATTTTTCAATTTTATGGTTTTTCCTTCTTCAATATTGAGTTTTTCACTCAGATTTACTATTCCAAATTTTGGCAATTTGATTGTATTTCGTGTAAGTTTTATATTACCTTCTAAATAAAAACTATCTTTTTGTCCTTTTTTCTTGTATGTTGGGTGCTTTGCTTTTTTCTTAAAAAACCTTTTGTAAGCCATATCTAAATCTCTCAATGTTTGTTGTGGTGAACATTTTGAAACTTCATAATACCATTTATATTCTTTTTTGACTTCTGCTATAAGTTTTTTATGTAAATCTATGCCTGTTGGGCGTTTTTCTTTATTTTCATAAGCTTTTTTGCATACAGTTAGTCCCCAATTATAGGCGTGTCTTGCCACACCTGCGTGTTTTTTCGCAAGTGTGTTTTCTACATTATTGAAATCCAAACGTATTTTATAGCTTTTAATGTATCCCATTTTACAAGTGTATTATGGTTACAAATTTAGCTTTTTTTGTACAAAAAAACAAATTTTATTTATCAAATTATTTTAAATATTATACATTTTAACCTAAAAATCGCTTAAAATGTATAATATTTTACATAAATGTGTAGATATTTGATTACTAATTGTAGCCCCAAAATTATTTTAGTGAGGCACCAAATTAAGATATGAACTTTTTTTTGGTGTCCCCACTAAATAAGAATAAACCCATTTTGCAACGAAAATTTTACAACACTAAATTTTTTAGGCTTTTTTTAATCTGTTGGCTTATCAGGTGAAGGAGCAGAAGCGTGATAATCATTGCGAATCATTTGGGTATATTTATCCAAAAGTTCCATTACACGTTCAGGTTTTTTAGCTTTTACAATAAGCCCAATATGTTGTTCTTTTTCCATTTTCCAAACAATTTCCTCATCATTGAAAGGAGTCATATCTGGATATTCGTATCTGCAAAGTGATACAATAATGCCCGCAGGTGTGTAAGTAGTTTTAGGAAGTTTATATTTTTGGTTAGTTGCGAGGGCAGTTTCCATATTTACCCATTCACGCCAAAGGTTAATTCCTGTTGCAAATTCTACCATTTCCACCAGATTAGCACCACCTACACGTGCAGAAGTTTCTAAGAAATAGAATTTTCCATCTTCTTTGCTTTTGATATATTCAGAGTGAAAAGCACTTGTTTGCATACGAAATGCGTTCATTACCTCAACATTAAGGGCTTTGAGGGCTTTGTCATCTTCTGTGTCTTTGGGCATACTCACAGAGCGAAATATTCCGCCTTGATGTGCGACTTCCATAGGAGGATTTACATAACGACTTGCATTATCAAAAATCACTTTTCCCTCTTGGAATAATCCATCTACGTGAAAAACATCACCAGGTTTGAATTGTTCTATCAAAAAATTATAGCGATTATTACCCAGGCTATGAATTACTTGCCACGCTTCGTCCAAATTATGAACTTTTCTAATACCTGCTGCTGATGCTTCTGAACGTGGTTTGATAACCCAAGGTCCTTGTACAGTTTTTAGGTATTCGGTAACAGTTTCATCGTGGAAGAGCGAACTAAAAGGAGGTACAAGAATACCAGCATTTTTTGCACGCATACGCATTGCGAGTTTGTCCCTGAAATATTGGGAGGTTGTGATGCCCATTCCATCTATGCGGAAAGTTTCACGCAATAATGCACCTTTTTCCACATCAAAATCATCAAGACTTACGATACGGTCAATATGACGACTACGCATAATATAAGATATGCCAAGCACCATATTTTCAAGGTTTTCACGAGTATTGCTGTTATTTTCCAAATAAAATATTTCATCAATATTTTCTTTGCCCCATTCTTTGTGTTCAAGTTTTTTGTCAGTTACAAGATACACGATATTACCAGCTTGTTTGCAAGCCCTCAAAAATTCCATTCCTTTGTGATAAGTCGCAATGCAAAGAAAAGCCAATGGTCGTTGATGTTGTGCCATAGATTGATTGATTGTTTGTAAAATTATTTTATTTTAATCTTTAGTTTTTTTAAAACCTATAAGATTTTTAAAACCTTATAGATTTGGAAATAAGCACAAAAATAATTTTTTTTTTGAAAAAACCAATAAAATTATGAATGATAAATTATAAATTATGAATGAAACAGTCAAAATACATTTTTTCACTGAAAAAAAATTTAAGTTTAAAAAAAATATCTTATTTTTGTAAAAAATTAAAATAAAATACAAAGGAATAAGGTGTAAGGAGTAAGGTATCAAAAATTAAACCTTAAAACTTTGAATCTTAAACTTTGAACCTTAAACCTTAAACTTTAAAAAATGGCAAAAAAATCAAATAAAATCATTGAAGAAATCATTGAAGTAGATGCCTCAGAAGGTGCAATCGTAAAAATAAATAGCGAAAAAAAACTTTCACAAACCGAAGTAGAATTTAATAAATATGCTGAAAAAATAAAAGAACTCAAAAAACAGCTTGAAGATATACCTGTGCAAGCCCAAAAACTTCAATCTAAAATTGATACAGAAATCCAACCACTTCAACAGGAACTTATCACAAAAAGAATGCTTTTTGTTGAAAAATTAGAAAATGCATATCTTAATTTTAACCTTCCAAAAGCAGAAAAAAAAGAGGCATTGGATATATTATTAGGTGAAACGCTTGACCTTATCAATGGTTTTGGAAAAACTGACCTTATTCCTTTTTATAATACGTATAACGAAATGACTTACGAAGAAGAAAAAGAGGAAATGATACAACAGCAAAAACAAACAATGGAAACAATGTATAATTTCTTTGGTGGTTTTGGAAATGGTCAAAAAGAAAAAAAATCCTTTACTGATATGTCAATGGAGGAAATTATGGAGGAAATGATAAAAGAAAAATTGGAAGAAGAAGAAAAACAAAAACAAAGAGCGTGGGAAAAAGCTGAACGTGATAAAAATAAGAAAAAAAATAACCGACAAATGGAAGCTGAACAAAAAAAACAAGCGGAAGACCAACTATTTACCAAATCTACTCGTACTATCTACACGGAACTTGTCAAAGAACTTCACCCTGACAAAGAACTTGACGAAACCAAAAGAGAATGGAAAACCGAAGTAATGAAAAAAATTACAACTGCTTACCAAAATAATGACCTTTATGAATTGCTAAAATTACAACTTGAATACCAACAATCACGTTTTCAGATGCAAGAAATGTCAGATGATGTGTTGAAATTCTATGTAAAAGTACTTAAGAATCAAGTTACAGAGCTTAACAAACAAATGCAGGGTTTAATAGGGCGTTTTAATGACAAAATTGTGGAATTAGGACTTGGAAAATCCAATCAATCTGTTGCACAAAAATTTAGACGTGAAAAAGAAAAAATCAATGATGATTTGCATAAATTGGGTTACACCATCAAAAATTTTACAGACAAAAAATATGTAAAATCATACTTAAAACAATCCATAGAAGAATCTGCATTTAGCGGTGGCGATTTTGATTTTTTTGATATAATTTCAAAATTCAAATAATTTTTATTTCTGCAAGACCTTCAAGGTTTTTAAAACCCTGAAGGTATCACTAAGATAAATCACTTTTAAAAAACACTTTTAGATAAATTTTTTATGAAAACATTATTTTCGTTTTTAATCATTGCATTTTTTGCACAAAGCATATTTGCACAAGGTAGTTTTGTATTCAAAGAGGCATTACACGCTTATGGAAAAGAAAACTATAATAGCCTTGTTACAACCATAGACGGTGGTAATATCGCAGAAGAAACTTTTGAGGATTTTATGAAAGAAACCTACAAAATGAAAGCAAAACGTGAGGAAAAAGGCGTTTTGGTTATTCACAAAGTATTATTTTCAGAAATTTCTGCCAATAAACGTGGTGATGTGTATTTTTTCTTTGAAAAAGAAGATGCCAATAATGACAAACTTTTTGAGGTATCAATGACTTTCGCATTTGGATATGACATTGTGGTAAATACAAAAGATTATCCTGAAGAAATCAAAAAACTTCAAGAAATTTTTAGAAAATACCTTATTTATCACCACCAAAAACACTTTGGTAATCAAATCAAAGACCTTGAAAAAGTGATAAAAGAACACAATCGCAACATTGAAAAAAATAAAGACAAAATCAAAAGCCTTCAAAAAGACAATGAAAGTCTTGCTAAAAGAATTGGTAAAGCTAAAGATGCTGGTGATAAACTCAAATACGAACAAAATAAAATCAACAATGATGCTGAAATGAAACGCCTCGCTGATAGTGATGACCTTATCAATAAACAAATTGAAGGTGTAAATGTTGAAATTAACAACATCAAAAGCAAAATTGGAAATTTGAAATAAAAGCCCCCAACCCAAAGGGAGAATTTTTAATATCAAAATGGAAAAATCCTCTGCTTGCAAAAGTAGAGGATTTTTTATTGTGGTAATTGGGTTGTTGATAACAAAATACTGTTTTTTTCCTTTTTCCATAAAAATTACCAAAAAACCCTTTTTCCAAAAAGAGTAAAAAAAAATTATTTTTTTTTATTATTTAGTTTACTTTTCAAAAAAATACGTGTATTCTTATTATACAAACCATAAATTTTTTAAACAATACACTTTCAAACCACATTTTTATTTTTATGAAAAATATCCTAAAAATTTCGTCTTTAATTCTTCTTTTGTCTTTTTGGGCTTGTAAAGAAAAAAACGACCCTGCTCTGAACCCTGAACAAGAACAAGCAAAATCTGTAAATACTGACAGCAAAGAAGCTGATGATAATTATCAAAGCATACAAGATATTGCAAAAAAAGCAATGGAAAGCCCTCAAATACAAGCAAGAGAAGCAGCACGCAATAATAAAGCCTTTGATACTTATCCTTTTACCGCTTACAATTCTAATGGTTGTGCAACTGTAACCATTTCAGGAGCATCTACTGTTCCTGGTACGGTGGGGCTTATTGCAAGAACTATTACATTGGATTTTGGAACACAAGGTTGTGTAGGCACAGATGGACGCTCACGCAAAGGAAAAGTAATCTACAATTATATGCGTCCTGTTACACCAGGTTCATTTAATCCTTTTGATAATGTGGGTACATCAGTTGTGGTTACTTTTGACAACCATTTCGTAAATAACATCAAACTTGAAGGTACTACAAGAGTAGTTTGCAAAGCATTTTCATATTCACCAAATACAGGTCTTGTGAGAAGTGATAGCGTAGTGGTAACAGGTGGCAAACTTATTTATCAAGATGGTTCTTCTCAACTTTGGGCTTGTGCATACAAACGTGATTTGGCAGGACAAGTAGGCAATAACTTTGACCTTAATTTTAGTTCTGTAACCTTAAAAATAACAGGAAATAATAACGGTAAAAGTCGCCAAAATGTAACTTATAACACTGTATTTGGCACAGGAAATGATACTTTGTTGTGGAAATGGTCTTGTCTTACAGGTATTGCACAAAGCATAGAACCAAATGTATTTGATGACACAGTGTTACCTGTTCAAGGAAAAGCAACTTTAACGTGGGGACAAAATAACA
>JAAFIN010000270.1 GCA_013297825.1 Cytophagales bacterium | reverse complement strand
GGCATTGTGCAGATTATTATGGTGGTGCTTGGAAGTGTTGGATTTGTGTTTATGTTGCTTGCTTTTGTGATAATGGTGTTACAATTTAATGTAATGCTTGCAGAGGCAAAGCCTGAACTTGTGCTTTTGTTGCAGATTGGGTATCTTCCTAATGCAATTTTAAAAGTATTAGGTACGCAAATTGCGGTTTTTTTGGCGATTGTAAGTTTTTGCGTAGCAATATGTGTGTATTTGGGTGCTATATTTGTGGATAATATGCTCCAAACACGAGGTTTAATCGTGGAAAATGGCGTAAATTTTTGGATTTTTTTCTTAGAAATTATGTTGATTTTGGTGCTTTTTGGGGTACAAATTTGGCAAATTAGAGGAAAAGTAAAGAGTTCAAAAGTTTAAAAGTTCAAAAGTTCAAATTGCCTTTTTCTGATACCTTAATATAATACAAATCATTTATTTCTATGTCTAAAATTTTAAAATTTTTCTTAATTTTTTATTTATTTTTATTTCCCCTTTGGGGTTTAGGGGACTTATTTGCCCAAAATCAATTACCATATTTATCACCTCATTTATTGCCCAATTATGAAGAATTAACGCCTTTGCAACAAAAAAAAGCAAAAACATTAGAGGATTTTTTTCAAAAAATATATGACAATAACCAATTTAATGGCAGTGTTTTAATCCAAGATTCAGGAAAAATATTATTGCACAAGGCTTATGGATATGCCAATTTTAAAACATTGGACACAATGCGTATTACAACGCCTATGCGACTTGCTTCGGTTTCAAAGCAATTTACTGCGGTGGCAATTATGACACTTTACGAACAAAAAAAATTGGCTTTTGATGACAGTATTCACAAATATTTGCCTGAATTGCCTGCGATTTACAAAGGAATTACAATTAGACATTTATTAAATCACACAAGCGGACTTGTGGATTATTTTGGCTTAGAAAATCATATTTACCAACATTTTGCAGGCGAGTATCCACTTTATAATCGTGATTTGTTGGATTATTTTGTGCGTTATGCCCCAAGATTAAATTTTAAAATAGGAAAAGGTGCAGGATATTCTAATACAGGTTATGTTTTTTTGGCGTTAATTGTGGAAAAAGTAAGCAAAAAATCATTTCATAAATTCCTAAATGACCATATTTTTAGACCTTTGGGAATGAAAAATTCTTTTGTGCACGCCATTTATAACAAAGAAATTGTCCTAAAAAGTGATACGATTATTCTAAAAAAAGATACCATTTTTCAAGATAAAAATGAAACACGTGTGGAGGTTTTGCAAAAAGTAGTTGCGAAATACGTTACACAAGAACGCAAAAGAGCGTATGGTTTTTTGTGGGATAATATTGAAGTGTTCAAAAGTTGGGATTTTCAACGATTTGATGGAATGGTAGGTGAGAAAGGCGTTTGTGTTTCCACAACAGATTTTTTGCTTTGGGAAAATGCTATTTTAGAAAATAAAATCCTTAAAAAAGAAACTATGCAACAAGCCTTAAATTATCCTTTGGACGCAGATTTTGGGTCATATTATTATGGTTTTGGTTGGTGTATTCCCAAAGCTGCACCTCACGTATCATTTCATCACGGATTGTATAGCGGTTTTAGAACTTATGCAGAACGCACACCAAGTGCAAAAAGACTTGTGGTAATTTTGAATAATACCCAAATAGGAGGACAAATGACACCTATTATTCTGCGTGTGAATAAAATTTTGTTGAATGAAGATTACCCTGAATTGCCTCAAACATATTACGAAAAATCGCTTTTAAATCGTTTTGAGTTGATTTATAAAATAAGGAAATAATGGTAAATTATGAATTATAAATAGAGTTTTTAAAATGAAGTCTAAAAATTGATAAAAAACATCAAAACTTCACGAAAAAAGAAAAAAAATCCGTGAAAATCTGTGTTAATCCGTAAAATCCGTGTTCCAAAATGGTTTCATTTAAAGAATTCTAATTATGAATGGAACAGCCAAATAAAATCAGGATTTTAAGATTTTTTGGATAATTCAGGATTTTTAGAAATGCGTAAATTTTAGGTTAGATAATTTCTCAAATATATTAAAAAAATCCCTGAAAATAATGTCATTCTGAAAGAACCTGGCTATTTATAAAATCCGTATTTCAAGCTCGCTATTTTATTTTTATAAAAAAGATGAAAATTATTTTTTTTCTTGTTTTTTTTTTAATTTTTAAAAATGTATTATTTGCTCCTGTATTATTTTCCCAAAACATAGTCCCAAATCCAAGTTTTGAAGAAATAAAAGACCTTCCTAATGATATGGCTCAATTTTATTTATCAAAATATTGGTTTAATGTAACTTCTGAAGGCACACCTGATATTTATCACGCACAAGCTATGCCTTATGCACGTTTGCCTATGCCTACGTGGGCATACACACATACATATCCACACACAGGCGAGGCGTGTGCAGGTATTGTAGGTAATACCACAACAGGATTTCAGGAATATATTGGCGTAAAACTTTCTAAAAAAATAAAAAAAGGAGATTTTGTAAAAGTTCAATTTTATTATACCAACGGAAAAGACAACATCATAGGCGGGTTAAAAACTAAATTAGGAGTTTATTTTTCAAATGAAAAAATCCTAAAAAACACCAGCAAAAGATTAGCTTATACACCACATTTGGAAAGTGAAAATGCTTTGTTTTCCACAGATTGGCAACTTTTTCAAAAATCTTTTTGTGCAGAAGAAGATTTTGAATTTTTATACATTGGTAATTTTTCGGAAAATCCGCCTATTATTACCCATCACAAAAGTATATTCAAAGATTGGGCGTATTATTTTATAGATGATGTTAAAATAATGGTAAATGATGAATGATAAATGGTAAATGAAATATTTATTTTTCAATTCAAAAAAAATATTAAAAATATTTTTAAAATAATCAAAATAAAATTTGGAAAATTGAAATTTAAGAATTTTGTGAAAGGTAATCACGCAATTTTTTAATGTCATTTCTTGGATTTGGAGATACAAAAAAGTTTTGAGGAATATTTTTTAATGGATTTTCATACAAAATTAACCATTCCAATTCTTCAAAAGAATTTAAAAACTGTAAAGAAATTTCTTGAATTTGATTTTTAGACATACTCAATTTTTTTAGATTTTTTAAATTTTCCAAAGGAGAAACATTTTCAATTTGATTTTTAGACAAATTAAGTTCTTGCAATTCACGCAAATTTTTTAATGAACTTACATCTTTAATTTTATTATTTTTCAAATCTAAATTTTTTAAACAATATAAATTTTCTAAAAAATAAATATCTTCTATTTGATTTTCATTCAACAAAAGAACCTCTAATTGTTGCAAATTTTTGAGTGAAAAAATATCTTTAATTTGATTTTCGTACAAATAAAGCACTTTTAATGCAGGCATTTTTTCTAAAACTGCAATATCTTCAATTTTATTTTTTTCCAAATAAAGCGTTTCCAAGTTTATTAGATTTTCTAAATCTGAAATATCTTTTATTTGATTTTCGCCCAAAGACAAATATTCCAAATTAACCAAATCTTTAAGTGGAGAAAAATCTTCAATTTGGTTTTTTTGCAAACTTAATTCTTTCAAAGTTTGTAAATCTTTAAAAAAAGAAATATCTTTTATTTTTTTATCTTGTAAAAATAGTTCAACAATTTCGTTATTTTCATTCAGTTCATAATTCTTTTTTAGAAATTTAAATCCTAATTTCTTTTCCAATTCAAGAATTTGAGGTGTTTTATATTTTTCTTGCTCCAAATATCCTTGAATTTCCCTAAAATCATTACAAATTTCCAAAGGAACATTTTTAAGTGGATTATCTTCCAATCGCAAATAAAATAATTTTGGAAATGCAATAACAAAAGAATACGAAATTTCTTTTATTTGGTTATTTTCAAAATAAAATTCTTTCATTTCTTTTAAATTTTCCAAAGAAGAAATATCTACAATTTGATTATTATTTAGATACAATTCCTTTAAATTTAACAAATTTTTGAGGGGAAAAACATCTACAATTTGATTGTCATTTAGGCGTAATTCTTCCAAATTTAATAAATTTTCAAGCGGAGAAATGTCTATAATTTGATTTTCTGATAATTGCAAAGTTTTTAAATCCTCTAAATTTTTGATAACAGAAATGTCTTGTATGTTATTGGAATACAAAGAAAGCACTTCTAATTTTTTTAAATTTTTAAGAAAAGAAATGTCATTGATTGGATTAGAATTTATATATAATTTTTTTAAATATTGGAAATTAGCTAAAACAGAAGTATCTTCTATTTTATTCTGATTTACATTTAATTCTTCCAAATTATATAGATTTTTTAGCGGTAAAATATCAGATATAAGATTACATCCCAAAGAAAGTTCTTTTAAATTGTCTAAATCTTCCAAAGGCGAAATATCTTCTATTTCATTGTCATCTAAGGTCAAACGTTGTAGATTTTTTAGATATTTTAAAACCGAAATATCTTTAATTTTATGGTCTGAATGTTGATAAAAAAGACAAAGGCGTTCCAATTTTTCTAAATTTTTCAAAGGAGAAATATCTGTTATTTTATTGTAACCTAAATACAAAATTTTGAGGTTTTTTAAATTTTTAAGCGGAGAAATATCTGTAATTCCTCCAGAACAATGATATTGCCTCAAATAAAATTCTTCCAAATTATATAAATTTTCCAAAGGAAAAATATCTTGAATTGGAACTTCGTGCAAACAAAGACTTTTTAAATGATAAAAATCTCTCAAAAAACCAACATCATTTATATCAGATTCATATAAATCAAGTTCTTTTATGTTTGGTAAATCTTTTAAAAAAATGATATTTTCTTTTGTATTTTCATCAACATTTAATCTTACAGATTGTAAGTTTTGAATATCTTTCAAAAAAGAAAAATCCTGTATTTTATTTTCAGATAAATCAAGTTTTTCTAAATTTTTAAGTTGTATTAAAGGCGTATAATCTTGGATTTTACTCCACGACAAACTCACATCTTTTAAATTTTGTAGATTTTTTAATACCGAAATATCTTCTATTTCATTACGATACAAAGATAATATTTCTAAATTTTTCAAATTTTTTAGAAATGAAATATCTTTAAGCCTATTTCCACTCAAATCAATTTCTTTAAGATTTTGCAAATTTTCTAAAAAAGAATAATCTTCAAGTTCGGTATCTTCTAAATTAAGTCCTTCTAAGTGCTGAAAATCTTTTAAAAAAGAAATATTTTTTAATTCACAATGAAGCAACCTCAAAATAACAATTTCATTTTTTTCATTTAAAGTATATGAGTCGTGTCGTGGATAGGTAAAAATATTACCTTTAATTTCTCTCAATTCAAAACCTAATTTGGATTCTAATTCAATAATTTGGCGAGTTTTTGGCATAAAATTATTTTTTTTGTATTTTTATAAAAACAAAAAAGCACAATATTTTTTAAAACATTGTGCTTTTTTTTATGAAATAAATGCAGAATATTTTTTATAAAAAATTATTCATAAGAAGGCATTGATGAGTTAGTTTGTGGTTTTTTGTCCAACAAAATAATGTTATCAGCGATAATTTCAGTAACATATTTTTTTACGCCTGATTTATCTTCATAGCTACGTGTTTTGATTTTGCCTTCCACGTAAGTAGTGCTACCTTTCACAAGGTATTTTTCAGTAAGTTCTGCCAAACCTCTCCAAGCTATGATGGTATGCCATTCAGTGTTAGATTGGATTTGTCCGTTGTTGTCTTTGTAAGTGTCAGAAGTAGCCAAAGAAAATTTTGCAACTTTGATATCGCCTTCAAGAGTTTGTACTTCAGGGTCTTTACCCAAATTTCCGAGCAATGTTACTTTATTTACGCTTTTCATGTTTTAAAATAATACTTTTTTTTGTGCGGTTATAATCTTTATTTTGTTTTTTTAATTTTAAAAGATTTTTTTCAATCTTTCATAAAAACGCACAAACTTAGTATTTTTTTGGTAAAAAAAAATGAAAATAAAAATTTTAATAAAAATTT
>JAAFIN010000027.1 GCA_013297825.1 Cytophagales bacterium | reverse complement strand
CTTTTTTTACTTTGGGTATTATTCTTTCAGAATAACAAAGTTTTTTTTTAGTTTTTGTATAAAAATTATTAAATAAAATTTAGATAAATGTAATAAATAAAGTAAATTATATCTAAAATCATAAATTATCTTTAATTTTTCTTGATTTTTCTTTGCTTTTAGCTAAAAAATACTCATTTATGAGTATTGACAATATCATTTTAGCCCTCTAATTTTGCACAAATTATTAAGGTTTTCATCAAAAACAAAAAAATCTTAATTTTTTTTGGAGTAACCCAAAAAGCCAATAAGTGAGTAGGGGAAATTTATAATTCTTTAAATTATATGAAAAAGTTAAAATTATCTTTGTTATTCTCGTTTTTTCTTGTGTTATTGGTTAGTTCGCAGGTTTTTGCACAAAGGAAAACTTTAATAAAACAGAACGGTGTGAGTATTCAATATGAAGAAGAATTTGCTATTAAAACGTGTGATATGGAAGAAGGATACAAAGAACAAATTTATGCACACAGATTGACAGTTTTTTTAGTCAATGAAAATGATAAATTTGTTTATTTTAGTGGAGTTCCTTCTTCATCTTTGTATGATGCAACTTTTGCGAGCGGTCGCGTAAAGGGTCATTGTTTTGGTATTGGTGTTCGTACTGGTTCTTCATGGAACTATAATAAAATGTCTCCTAAAAGTGAATTAATGATAGCACGAAAAGAAGTATTAACTTATAGTTCTAAAGATGCAGGTAAGCCTGGATTTTGGCTTCCTACTTTTACATTAAAAGATAAATAGTATTTACAGTCCCAGTGTTTCCTCAAAATAAATAAAAAAGTGGTTTGGTGCAAGACTTCAGTCTTGTACCTGTCATTCCGAAAGTCTCTGACTTTCTGCCCGTAAGGGCAACTATCACACAAACAACACACAAATAATAAGGTTTTAAGTACCAATGCTAAAATAGTTTATATTAAGGCGTTGGGTATAAAACCTAACGCTACTGATTTTTAACGATAAAATATCAATAAAATAGAGTTTTATACCCTATTTTTATATTACAAACTAAATTAGTGTGGTTACTTATTATTGCACATTTAGAAAAATACAAGCACACTACAATTATACATCTACTACCCAAAAAGCCCAAAAAATAGCATAATCATAAATGTAAAAGCATTTTTTGTTACTAACAACACACACGAGGTTTGTTCGCTGAGTTGCCAGTAATGAAAAATGTATTTTACTTTTGTACTTACATTTTTCTAAATACTGACCAATGGACAACCACTAAAAAATAAATTAAAATGAAAAAAAATACTTTTCTTGTTTTGCTCATTTGCTGTTTGGCAAGCATTGCACACGCCCAAACCAAAAGGGAACTCATCTATGGAGATATTACGAATGGTTTTTATCAATCTGATAAAGAACTTCCACGTTATTTGATAGATGGTGTGCGTAAAAATAAAATCACAGCCTACCAATACACCAACAATGATTTAAGCAATTTTTCCAAAAAAATGGATAAAACGACATTTGAAAAAAAAACGCTCAAATACTTTGATGTAAATATAAATGATACACTTGATTTACGTCCTTATCAGTGGGATATAGAAGTGCTTTTTGAAAAAACACAGCTAAAAGGAATTGCACTTTATCTAAAGAATGATTATGTTCCTGATGTTCGCAGAATTGTATTCAAATACGCAGAATGCAAAAAATATTTGGAAAATATTTATAAAAATTCGCTTAAATTTCAAAAAATAGACAAACTTGAAGCAGTTTGGTTTGACCAAGAAGATGGCAACAAACAAATGTCTATGATAGAAGCCTTAGAAAAACATTTGTATAAAGGTGTGCCTTTTGAAAATAATGAATATCCAAAGAAAAAAACAAACCAAAATTCATATTCAAAAATCAAGAATAAAATTTTTTTCCAAGGTAATATGGACTCTATTAAAAGGCTAAATTATGCAGACAATTATGATTTGTTGCAAGACATAAAACCTCGTTTTATGCAAAATGCGTCCAATGAAAAACACACAATTTTGCAAAGAAAATTTGATATAAATATTTCAGAGTATCCTTTTCAATACAATGATTTTGATAAATTGCCCTTAAAAAATCAATTAGATTCCATTATAACGATTCACCAAAAACTTCCTTATTTGGGTAATCCAGGCATAAGTACAAATGATGCTGATGCAATAGACAGCACCCAAAACTATCAAATGCACGAATTATGGGCAGAAAAATATGATGATTTTATGGTGCATTTATACAATGGAATTGTTACAGGAAATATTAAAACCTATGAACCTGAAAATCCCAAAATGGAGTTAGTGCCTTTGAAAGGTTTTTTAAGAAAAATGTATTATTTTGACCCTGCTATAAACGATAGTTTGATGTTGAGTATGTCCAATTTAAGAATATATTGGAAAGAATATTATTACACCAATCTACAAGGGGATTTTCTGCGTTCTGAAATAGAAAATATAACATTGTATATTCCACAAGGACTTACGCCAACTGCAATGTTTGGGTCTTTCCCATTGATAACATTGCCATTTGCAGAAGTAAAAGCCTATTTTGAAAAATTATACAAAGATTCAAAAGGCACTATCGCAAGCGTAAATAATATGTGTATGACAACCGCCCTTGAAAAACATCAACATCATACCACAAAAGTTATTTATTATTTTAACATTTTTAATGATGATATTTCTTCTATTATAGCAAATGTATTTGGAGATTGGCGTTTTCCTAACCATAATCAAAGAATAACCACCTTATCAAACAAATTGCGTGATACGTTGAAGGATAAAATGAATAAGGTAAGTGATATGCCTGCCAGGAAAAAACTACCAAGAAATTAAAAATAAAACAGTGCCTACACATAAAATAGGCAGTTATCTGATATTTTTTGTGATTTAGTTGTCATTCTGAAAAAAATCTTAATGTTTTGCTGTTCTATGCGAAAAACAGCCAGATTTCTACGGAATGACAATAAAAATCATTGGTTACCAAAATTAATTTTCTTCATATTTTAATTTTTTATGGGAAATTTCAAACCTCAAAATTTAAAGCTGACAGTAATACTTATTGTCGCATTGCCTCTTTTAATATATCTTTTTTATTTCCAAACTTTTATTCCTGTAGGCTTAATAAATTCTTTGGTATTTGGTATTCTTATATTCCAACTCAACAAGGCTATTAAAATAGCAAATGAAGAACGTGCCAAATCTGAAAAACTTCTGTTAAATATTCTGCCTGAAGAAGTAGCCAATGAATTAAAAGAAAAAGGCATTACTGAGGTACGAAGTTTTGAAAGAGCATCTATTTTATTTGCAGATGTAAAAGGATTTTCTGCCTTAGCAAGTAGAGTTACACCACAAGAATTGATTAAAGAATTAGACGCTACATTTTCAAAAATGGACGAAATCAGTATGCAATATGGTTTGGAACGCATCAAAACGATTGGTGATTGTTATATGGCAGTAGCTGGAATCCCTCAACCCAATTCAAGTAACTCGGTGGATATTACTTTGGCAGCTTTGGGTATTCAAAAATGGATGAATGATGAACGCATAGCAAGAGGTGGGAATTTTTGGCAAGTTCGTTTGGGTACGCACACAGGCGAGTTGGTGGCAGGTGTGATTGGTAAAACCAAATTTGCGTATGATGTTTGGGGAAATGCTGTAAATTTGGCTTCACGTATGGAAAGTGGCGGAGAAGTAGGCAAAGTAAATACAACAGAATTTACAAAAAACCTTACCAATGATTTTTTTAATTTTACATTCAGAGGAGAATTGGAAGCAAAAAATATGGGCAAAGTCAATGCTTATTTTGTGGATAGAATCAAACCTGAACTTTCAGCAGATACAGAAGGATTTGTACCAAATGAAAAATTTTGGACTTTGTATAAAGGGAAATTTAGCTCAAATTTGAAAAAAGTATAGGCGTTTTTTATATTCTCCTACAAATCCAAACGCTGAATTGCCTCTATTTTATTATGCACACCTAATTTTTTATAAATATTTCTGATGTGTTTTTTGACAGTTGCCTCTGTGATACAAAGCAAATCACTTATTTTTTTGTATCGTATGCCTTCCTTTACATACATCAATATTTCTTTTTCACGAATACTAAGTTTATCATTTTCATTTGTGTCTTCATTTGTAATAAAAGTTGCATTTTTTTCTTGTTGTTGCAATAACTGAAATATTTTGCGTGCTATGGAAGGGGACATTTGCGAACCGCCCATATTCACATCTTCAAGGGTTTGAAGAACAAAAGAAATTTTTTCTGTTTTTAACAAATAACCTTTTGCACCTGCTTGTATAGAAGCAATGATTTTGTCATCATCTTCAAAAGTAGTAAGCATCACAACCTGAATATGAGGATATTTTTCAACAATTTGTTTTGTGGTTTCCACGCCATCAAGTACAGGCATCACAACATCCATCAACAATATTTGGGGCTGTTGATGAACAGGCAAAAGTGCCAATTTTTCCAAACATTCTACACCATTTTTTGCAGTAAATAGTATTTTTGCTTGTTGGGTATTTTCCAATTCTTGTTTCAAATAATCCACAAGTGCAATATCATCATCAACTATTGCAATATTCATAATTTTTTTAGGACTTTGTAGGTAAAATAATTTCTATGGTTGTGCCACCTTTTGAGGGTTGTGTATCAATGTTAAAATCCGCTTGCATAAGTTCTGCCCTTGCTTGCATATTCAAAAGCCCATAATGTTCTCGTTTTTTTTGTGCTTTTTCAAGGTCAAATCCAATGCCATTGTCTTTTATTTTTAAAGAAATTTTATTTTCATTTGTGGGCGTAGCGTGTATTTCAATCTGTGTAGCTTGGCTGTATTTAATGGCATTTTGTAATGCCTCTTGAATAATACGAAGTAAATTGATGCCATCTTCAGGAGATAATTTGTAAGGTGTGGGCAAATCAAACAAAACATTTATTTCTATTTCTGTATCAATTTGAGCTATCAAATTAAGGATTTTATCCTTAATGTCTTCGGTGCTTACTTCTGTGTGTTGCACTGCCCAAACCGTATTTCGCAATTCTTTGATGGCTTTTCCTACCATTTCATTGAGTTTTTCGTCAGGCGAAGTAGCAAGACTTCTTGCCAAATAATTGAGTTGTCCGCCAATATTATCGTGCAAATCACGTGCAATGCGGTCTTTTTCGTACTTCATTTTCATAGATGCCAAATCAAGTTCTAAGGCTTTTTCTTTCTCTTTTTGTGCGATAATCGTTTGTTTGGCACGTTTTTCTTTTTCTCTACCTCTATAAAGTGCGATACTTGCCACCACAAAAAATGCAAAAGCAATTAACTCAACGATTATTAACCTAAATTGTAATTGATTTTCATTTGCCAAATGTTTTATTTCATTTTCTTTGGTAGAAAGTTGATATTTTGCTTCTACATTTTTCAATAATTTTGTTTTTTCTGCATTAAAAATCGTGTCTTTTGTGGCATTGATAAGTTCCAAATATGTTACTGCTTGTTCGTATTTTTCGTTTTTTTTATGGACTTCATAAAGTGTAATAGCGGATTCCATAATGCGTATATTGGCACGTTGTAGGCGTGCAAGTTGCAAACTTTTATCTGCAAAAGCAATGCCTTTTTCGGTATCCCCCAAACTTAGGTGTGCATTCGCTACATTTGCCATTGCTATCAAAATACCATCTTTTACCAGCAAAGAATCATACAAAAAAAGGGCTTTTTCAAAATAATCAAGGGCTTTTTTGTATTCTTTTTTTTTCATCAAAACCAAACCCAAATTATTGGTACTTGTTGCAATTCCGTGTTTGTCTTGCAAATTGGTACGCATTTTTAAGGCTTTTTCTAAGTTTTGTTCTGCTTTTTCAAAATCTTTTGCTTGATAATGTGTATAACCACTAATATTCCAACATTCTGCTTCTTTTTTCTTGTTTTTAATGTTTTGGGTGATTTTCAATGCTTTATAAAAATATTGTAGGGCTTCAGGATATTCTTTTTGTCGCATATTGATTTGCCCAATGCTGATAAGTGATAACACTTTCCCAAATTCATAATTTCGTTTTTCAGAAAGTTGCAAAGCACGCAAAAAAATAGGCAAAGCAAGCGAATAATTCCCTTGTTGATAATAGACATACCCCCAATCGTCCAAACTTTGTACTGCTTGTGGAACTTCTTGTATTTTCTCTAATATTTGTGCTGATTTCTCAAAATAACTTACACCTTTTTCGTGTTGTTCTTTCAACCAATACACAAAACCAAATATCCAATAAGCACGTGCTTCACCTTTTGGATATTTCATTTTCAAAGATTTGGCTAATACTTCTTCTGCTATCTTGCTTGCACTGTCGGTTTTGATGCGTCTGATATGATACGCAAGTTCTATTTGCGACAAAAGCCTTGTAGTATCTTGCAGTTTTGGATTTTTAAGGATTAAAATGATGCTATCTGCTGGATTCTTTTGTGCTTTTGCTTGTACCCAAAACAAATATAGGAAAAATGACAAATAATAGTATTTCATAGCATTAGAAAATTATGAAACAAAATTATCTTTCAAAAATAAGTTTTCCAATTTTTTTATTGATTTTTTTCCATTTTTTTTCATTTTTTGGTGAAAAATACTCATTTATGAGTATTGACAATACGATTTTAGCCCTCTAATTTTGCATAAAATTATTAAAGTTGTATTCTTTCATCAGTGATTTTTCTGAAAAAAATCTCAGCAAAAACTTTTGGAGGGTTTGAAACCCTCCAAAAGTTGAAAGTCATAGAAAAATCATTTTAGATTGAATATTATCAAAAAAACTTTAATTTTTTGGAGTAACCCAAAAAGCCAATAAGTGAGTAGGGAACAAAATTTATTTTTTTTAAATTGTATGAATTTTTTTATTACAAACAGAGAAATTATTGAAGAAAATGATAAAGAATTTATCAGAGCTGACGGAAAAGAAAGAGGTGGTGATAATCTTAGGTTTGGGGAATTTGATGGTACTGAATTTATTTTGTACAAAGAACCTACCCAACAACAAGATATTTTTTACAATGAATTGGGAGAAACAGAAACGCTCAAAGGTTCAAGCAAATTTTTTAAAAAATTGTATGAACAAATCAACGAATCTAAGGTAAATAAGACCAAAGCAGGTAAAAATAAAGCAGATGTTTTGTTTTTTATTCATGGTTTTAATACTGACCTTGAAGGGGTAAAAAATGCTTTTAAAAATCTTAACGAAAAATATGTAAATAATGTGGAATCTCCTATTGCACACATTGTCATATTTTCGTTTCCTGGCAGACACCCTGTTTTGCCTTTGCATTATCGCAACGACCAACATGATGCTCAACTTTCTGGAGAAACTTTATACAGAGGTATATTGAAACTTCATAAGTTTTTTAAACATTTTTTTAATGAAAATAAAGAAGAAAAGAAGGAAGAAAAGAAAAATGAAGTTTGTGGACAAAAAATCCACCTTATGGCTCATTCTATGGGAAATCAAGTGTTAGGAAAAACACTCACTTTATTAGGAAAGCAAACCTACGAAATTTTTGGTGAAATTATACTTGTTGCTGCAGACATAGAATATAATGTTTTTGAAAAAGGGCAACCTTTTGAAAATCTTATAGATATGGGCGAAAGGGTACATATTTATTACAACACAAAAGACCGTGTTTTGGATATTTCCAAATATACTAAAAATTTTAACAACAGGTTGGGAAGATATGGGCGAAAATATGTAAATCCTGCTGTTGAAGATATTTATGATGTAGATGTTACAGAAAAAACTTCAAAACAAGAAGATGAAGGAGATTGGCAAGAAAAAACATTAAATCATTGGTATTACTACTCATCTGAGGAAGCAGTAAAGGATATTATAAGGGTTTTGAATGGCGAAGTTTCCAAATTTGTAAAAAACAAGGCACAGGGCATTTTTAAAATATAAAGATTTTTGAAACTTAATACAAAATCAAATTTTGTATTAAGTTTCTATCAAAATAATGCTCAAAATGGAATAACCAAAAAAATCAACACGTGAATTAAATAGTAAGGAGAAAAGTGTAAATAAGGAAAAAGTACAAAACAGCCAAAAAATATGGCGTTTTTGTACTTTTTTTTTATGGTATTGCCTTCATAAAAACTATTTTCCACCGCTCATAATTCCTGATATTATCAATAAAGCTATCAAAATAAACAATGAATAAGTGTACCAAGGTGCTTTTGGTGCAACAAAACGTTGTTGTAGTGCTGTGAGAGCTTCAGGAGTAAGGTTATAAAGCTCATTATCAGCGTGTTGGCGTAATGCGTACATTTTGCCTATTGGAAAAAAAGGAATCCACATCAAATGAAAATATTTTTGACGTATTTCAATGTGATAATCAACATTTTCATTAGGTTGTGCAAAGCCAGCTTCGTGTGCTAATATTTTTAATAATAAAATTGAATTCCAACCAAAAACTATCATAATAAATTGTAAAGTTTAATTAGGTGTAAGGGGAAAGATATAAGGGGAAAGGGGAAAGTACAAAAATACAATAGGGTTTTTAAAATAAAGTCTAAAAATTGATAAAAAACATCAAAATTTTACAAAAAAAAGAAAAAAAATCTGTGAAAATCGGTGTTAATCCGTAAAATCCGTGTTCCAAAATAGTTTCATTTATAGCTTGTCCTTAATAACTTAATTTTATTTTACATTCATACGAATTGCTTTTTATTTCAAAAGCACTTTTTGAAAAGCTGGGCGAACTCATAAAACCGCGTGCATTATTAGAAAAACCATAACCTTCAGTGGGCATTCCTACCAAATTAAAGTTTATTTTATCATCATTATTTTCATCGTGAAATACTGCAAAGGCATATTTTCCTTGTGGCAAATTTTCAAATGTAATCACTACATTTTTATCTGTTGGAATTGCAACTGCTTTTTTTTGTAATGCTAATTCTGGCTTCAAAAAACTTTTTTCGTTGTTGTACAATGCAACAAACATTCGTCCTTTTGTGGATTTACAGTTTTCTATTTTTATGGTAAGAAGTCCCCCAGAAGTTTCCAAAAAGCTCCCCAGCCAAGCCCCCCAACCCCCAAAGGGGTAGCAAGTCCAAAGAGGGAGAAAAAGACAAAAAAGTTTAAAATTTAAAAAGCTCAAGGTTCAAAAGTTCAAGGTTTAAAGTTCAAGGTTTAAAAAGTTCAAAAGTTCAAGGTTCAAAAATCCTGCTCAAAAAGGTTGTTGGTTGTTTCATTTATCATTCAACATTGAAATTGGCTGTTTCATTCCTAATTCCTGATTCCTAATTCATAATTCTTCTATATTGTCCAATTCTTTTTTGTATTTTTGGAGTTCTTCAAAATAATTTCCATAGAGAAGTTTAAGATAATATTTTCCTGCAAAATAAAACAGTGCAACAATCAGAATAGTAATCACACCATCTAAGGCAATTTGGGTATAAAAGTTTTGGTCAGTATATTTTTGTAAATATTTTCTAAAACTTATAAAAAAAGTACTACCCACAAAACCCATACAACCCCACAAAAGCAAATAATATGCTATCAAATATCGTTGAAAAATCGTTACAAGTCTATTCACTGTTTTTTTGATACTTTTATTAGGCACATAATTCAAAATTTTATATTTAAAAAAATAATAGACCGCAGAAACCAAACTTATCACTACACCCAAAATAATATTTTCCAACAAAACACCCACCACTACACTCATTACCAACATAAGTCCAGCCTCAATAAAAATACTTTTATTGATTTTGCCTAATGTAGAAGCAGTACTTTTTTTGAGCATTTGGCTAATATCCGCTTGCGAATGAATTGTTTTTTGGGTATTATGATTCCCTTTTTGCCAAACATCTTTGAGGTCAAAGTCGTCTAATTCCATAATGTTTCCTTGCGTTTTAGGATTTCTTTAAGTTTCTTTTTGATACGATTGATTTTTACACCAACGTTGCTTTCCGTAATTCCCATTACTTTGGCAATATCTTGGTAAGTGTGTTCTTCCAAATGCAACATAATGATAGCTTTTTCAATATCAGAAAGTTGCCCAATAGCTTCATACAACGATTTTAGCCTTTCATCAAAAAGGTCATCTTTTTGTTCAGGGTATTCTAATATACGTTCATTTATCTCTTTTGGTATGGGTTGTTTCTTAAATTTTTTAAAACTTGTGATGGCAGTATTAAGTGCTACACGATACATCCACGTTGTAAATTTGGCATCACCTCTAAAAGTATTGGAGGATTTCCACAACTGATATACAATTTCTTGAAATAAATCTGCCCTATCCTGTGGATTGGGGCAATACACATTACAAACTTTATGGACAATGTCCTGATTATCAGTAATGAGTTTTGAAAATTCGTCCTGTAACACAGAATAAAATATTTTTTTTTACTTAACTTAATTAGTATGTTTTTTTGAAGAAAATTACAAAAGCAATGGTAAATTGTAAATGGTGAGTGGTAAATGAAACAGTCATTTTTTTAATTATGAATTATAAATTATGAATTATAAATTATGAATTATAAATTATGAACTATAAATTATGAACTATAAATTATGAATTATAAATGGTGAATTATAAATTATGAATTATAAATGGTGAATTATAAATGAAACAGCCATTTTTTAATTACTTAAATAATATTTTTAAACCTAATTAATTCCTAATTCCTAATTCTTAATTCCTAATTCATAATGCATTTTAAAATGGTCAATATTTGCCTCTTGGAACATTTCGCCTTCTTTTATAAAACCAAATTTTTCATAAAAAGGAACTGCGTGCAGTTGTGCGTGCAGATAAATTTTTTTACCTTTGGTATCAACAAAATTAGCAACATCATTTAAAACTGCTTTCAAAAGATTTTCGCCAATTTTTCTATTTCTAAAATCTCTCAAAACTGCAAATCGTTCCAATTTAATCCCTTTTTCTGTAAATCGCCAACGTGCAGTACCGCAGGGACTTTTGCCAAAAACTGCCAAAAAATGACGAGAATTTTGTTCAAATTCATCAAATTCTTCCTCTGGATCTACTTTTTGCTCATCAACAAAAACCTCTCTACGAATGGCAAAAACGGTTTCCAAATCAATAGGATTATCAATAAATTGTACCACAATTTTATCAGGTAACTTTGGCATAAAATAAAGTTTAAGGTTTAAAGTTCAAAGTTTAAGGTTCAAAGTTTAAAAGTTTAAAAGTTTAAAGTTTAAAGTTCAAAGTTTAAGGTTTAAAAGTTCAAAGTATTTTTTCCTGACATCTGATTACTTTCTCCTGACACCTGACTACTTTCTCCTGTTACCTTTTTTTTTACCCCCAAAAATAAATATAAAATTGATTATTACTGTGATTTTGGTAATAAAATTTTTGTATATTTTAATTTTTAAACTTTTGAACCTCAAACTTTAAATTTTTTTTGTAAGTTTTAAAAAAAATAAACACAAATAGCAAAAATTAAATATTGAATTAAAATAAAAGCATTCATAATTCATAATTCATAATTAAAAATTTATAATTACAAAAAATATGTCTTTTCGTTCTGCCTTTTTTGCTTTTTGTTTATTAGGAACAAGTATTTGCTCCTCACATTTTTTGAAAGCACAAGATAAACCTGCATCAGGCGTATGGTCGTTGCGTAGTTGTGTGGATTATGCAAAAAAAAATAATTTTACCATACAACAAAATAGTATTCAATCCGAAATATCAGAAAATACACTTTATCAATCACGCCTTAGTCGCCTCCCAAGTGTCAATGCAGGTGCAAGCCAAACGATTGCGTGGGGGCGTTCTGTTGACCCATTTACCAATGCCTTCGTAACGCAAAGAGTAAGTTCTAATAACTTTTCTTTGAATGCCAATGTTACCATTTTTAATGGATTTCAAACACGCAACACAATCCAACGCAATAATATTGATATGAATGTCAATAAACTTAACACAACCCAAAGCGAAAATACAGTTGCTTTGAATGTTGCTTTGGCGTATTTGGCGGTGGTGCAAAATCAGGAACTTGTGGCTGTGGCAGAAAAAAATCTACTTTCTACCCAAAACCAATTAGAACGTACCCAAAAATTATTTGAAGCAGGTTCTATTCCAGAGGCTGATGTCATAAATCTAAAAGCTACTTTGGCAAATAATGAAGCAAATCTTATTACTGCCCAAAATCAAATAACTGTATCAAAGGTAAATCTTCAACAACAAATGAATCTTCCTATTGAAACAGGTTTTGAGGTGGAAAAAATAGCAGTGGATAATGTAGTGGTAGAAAAAATTACTGAAAGCCCACAAGAAGTTTATAAACTTGCTGAACAATCACAACCTAATATCAAAAGTGCTGACCTTACCATAGAATCACGCACCAAAAGTATTGAAATCGCAAAAGCTGGACGTTATCCTACTTTAACCGCAAGTGCAACCATTTTATCAGGTTATTCAAGTGCAAGCTCCAAATTTAACCTCACTCCTATCCAATTTACACAAACTGTAGGTTATGTAAATGGCGACCGCAATCAACCTGTGGTAAATACTTTTAATGATTTTATTCGTAGCCCAGCAGGATATTCTTTCAAAGACCAAGTACAAGACAATTTTCGCCAACAAATTGGTTTTAACTTAAATATTCCTATTTTTAATGCTGGACAAGTAAAAACGAATATTGCAAATTCAGTTTTGAATAAAAAAGTTGCAGAAGTGCAAGCCAAAAATATTCGTAATCAACTTCGCCAAACCATAGAACAATCTTATATTGATGCCCTTAATGCTTATAATACCTACCAAGCACGCCAAAAACAAGCAGAAGCACAAGAATTAGCATTTAATGTATTGGAAAAACGTTATCAAGCTGGTGCAAGTAACCTTGTGGATTTGAATGTATCTCGCAATACTCGTGATAATGCACGTGTGGAACTTGTAAGAGCTAAATATGATTATGTTTTCCGCAAAAAAGTTTTAGATTTTTATCAAAATAAACCAATCGTGGAATAATTAGGAATTAGAAATTAGGAATTAAGAATTAAACAGCCAATAATTTTCTAATTAAAAATAAAAAAATGTATTTTTATCTCAAAAATACATTTTTTTATTTTAAAATAAACTAAATAATTAGTTATTTATTTTTTGTTTTTAATTGTGAATTTTGAACAAATATTTTTTATTATTTAAAAATCTTATAATTTTTGATTATTTTTGCTAAAAAAAAGAAGTAATCAGGTGTCAGGAAAAAGGTGTCAGGAGAAAGTAATCAGGTGTCAGGAGAAAGTAATCAGGTGTCAAAGAAGGTGTCAGGAGAAAGTAATCAGGTGTCAGAAAAGTACCTTGAACTTTTGAACCTTAAACTTTTAAACCTTGAACTTTTGAACCTTAAACTTTTGAACCTTGAACTTTAAACTTTAAACCTTGAACTTTGAACTTTTTAAACTTTTTAAACCTTAAACTTTAATGATTGATTTACAAGCCAAACATTTGGCTCAAATTGCACAAGAATTACAAATTTCATTGGAACAAGTAAGTGCTACCGCATTACTTTTGGACAATGATGCTACCATTCCATTTATTGCACGTTATCGCAAAGAGGCAACAGGCTCTTTGGACGAGGTAAAAATCGCACTTATTCGTGATAGACTTGAACAACTTCGTGAATTGGACAAAAGACGTGATACAATTCTTAAAACTATCCAAGAACAAGGCAAACTTACGCCTGAATTGGAATTGCAAATTAAAGAAGCTACCACAATGTCAGTTTTGGAAGATTTGTATTTGCCTTACAAACCAAAACGCAGAACACGTGCAACTATCGCAAGAGAAAAAGGTTTAGAACCCCTTAGTGAGAAAATTTTTACACAAGAAGATTTTGATTTAGAAAATGAAGCAAAACAATACATCAATACCGAAAAAGGTGTAAATACCATAGAAGAAGCCCTTTCAGGTGCAAGAGATATTATCGCAGAAAAAATCAATGAAGATGCAGAAGCAAGAGCAAAAATGCGTGTTTATTTTCAAGAAAATGCGATTTATTATGCAAAAGTTATAGAAGGTAAGGAAGAAGAAGGTGCAAAATACAAAGATTATTTTGAATGGCAAGAATCCCTGCAAAATGCTCCTTCTCACCGTATTTTGGCAATGCGTAGGGCAGAAAAAGAAGAAATTATTTCGCTTGACATCAACCCAGATGAAGAAAATGCAATCCAATTATTAGAAGACAATTTTGTAAATAGCAAAAATCCTGCTGGCGAACAAGTAAAACTTGCCATAAAAGATTGTTACAAAAGATTGTTAAAATCTTCTATTGAAACCGAAATGCGACTACTTTCCAAAAGGAAAGCTGATGAAGAAGCTATCAAAGTTTTTGCAGAAAATCTTAGACAACTGCTTTTAGCCTCTCCATTGGGCGAAAAACGTATTTTGGCAATAGACCCAGGAATTAGAACAGGTTGTAAAACCGTTTGTCTTGATGCACAAGGAAATTTATTGGAATACACCGTAATTTTCCCAGATAGACGCAAAACCGAAGCCACCGAAATCATTACAAGCCTTTGCGAAAAATACCAAATTCAAGCAATCGCTATCGGAAATGGCACAGCAAGCAGAGAAACCGAAACTTTCGTAAGGACGATTGGCTTGGACAAAAGCATTATTATTGTAATGGTAAATGAAAGTGGTGCGTCTATTTATTCCGCTTCTGATGTAGCAAGAGAAGAATTTCCTGACCACGATATTACCGTAAGAGGTGCGGTTTCCATAGGAAGGCGTTTGCTTGACCCTTTGGCTGAACTTGTAAAAATTGACCCAAAATCAATAGGCGTAGGACAATATCAACACGACGTAGACCAAAACCAACTAAAAACTTCACTTGATGACACCGTGATAAGTTGCGTAAATGCGGTTGGTGTAGATGTAAATACTGCCAGCAAGCAATTACTAATGTATGTGTCAGGTTTGGGGCAATCATTGGCACAAAATATTATAGATTATCGCCAAAAAAATGGTGCTTTCAAAACACGCCAACAACTCAAAAAAGTGCCCCGTTTGGGTGAAAAAGCATTTGAACAAAGTGCAGGTTTTTTGAGGATAAGAGGAGCAGAAAATCCTTTGGATTATAGTGCTGTCCATCCTGAAAGCTATACAATCGTTGAAAAAATGGCAAAAGACCAACAATGTACTGTAAGTGATTTGATGACAAAAGCAGATATTCGCCAAAAAATTGACATAAAAAGTTATGTAACCGAAAAAATAGGTCTTCCAACCCTCCACGATATTGTTTCAGAACTTGCAAAACCTGCACGTGACCCACGTGAGGCGTTTGAGGTGGTACAGTTTGCTGATGATGTGCATACAATGGACGACCTCAAAATTGGAATGTCCCTCACAGGAATTGTTACAAACATTACCAATTTTGGGGCATTTGTGGATATAGGCGTACATCAAGATGGACTTGTGCATATTAGCCAAATGTCCACAAAACGCATTGCTTCGCCTAATGAAGTGGTAAAAGTACAACAAAAAGTACAGGTTACAGTTACAGACATTGATATTCCACGCAAAAGAATTGCGTTGTCAATGATTGGAGGGCTTCAAAAAGAAAGACCAAATTTTCAAAGAGAAAAACAAGATTTTTCAAAAGAAAATAAAAGTTTTAATGGAAATAATAACCAAAACCAAAATTTCCAAAAAAATCAAAATTTTAATAATAACAACAACAAAAACCAAAATTCTAACCAAAATCAAAAAAACACCCAAAGCCAAAAACAAGACAATAACAATCCAGAGGATTTTATGAAAAAATTGGAAGAATTGAAAAAGAAATTTGGGCAATAAAATAATATATTTTTAGACTTGCCAAGTCTTAAAGACTTGGTAAGTTTTGTGTAATTATGAAAAATATATATAACCCTACAATATTTAATGTATTGGCATTGTGTTCAATATTATTTGCTATTTTTAGGTTTCTATCTATAAAAGGCGAAACACTTGGAATTACCGAAATTGCAACGTTTTTTTTAATGTTATTGAGTTTTTTATTGCTAATTATTGATTTCATTATTCAACAGAATATCAAAAATAAATTTTATTTATTTTTAATAGAATTATTCATTTTATGTTTTTTTTATTGTTTGGTTATTTTTCTTTAATTTTCGTTCTTTAGTCTGTTGTTGATGTTAAAAAAATGCTTTTACAACTACAAAAATATCACAAAAATCACATTAAAAAAGCTTGTGTGAATTTTTTCATCAATAACCCATGATAGCTTTTTATAATTCTCCAGCTTTATTTAAAATTTCATTGATAATTCTTTCATTCATTCTAATTCCATTATTTTGTGCTTTTTGAAGTAATGGCTTGATTTCAGATATCAAACCTTGTTGTTTAGCTTTTAGTAAAATACCAAAAGAACCTGTATAAGCTATATTTTGTATATTTGCGTAGTTACGAGCCAACCTTTCGTCAATTATTATGACATCTGCATTTATTTCTTGTGCCAAAACAATAACTTCTGCTTCTCCTCTGTCCAAAATCGTTTCAAGATAGCGGACTGCTTCCTGATTTTGAACATTTTTAATTTTTATCCAATTAAATTGTGTTAAATCAGTATAAAATGGTTTTTCTTTTCCAAGCTCTATTTCTTCAAAAACTGCCAAAGGGATAATAATTTCTTGATACAATTCTTGCAATAAATTTAGTTTTTCTAAACCTAAAAAAGTAATAATTGGGGTTGTATTTGAGATAATTTTAAGCATTTTCTAAATCTTGGGTTAAAGTTTCTTCGCTTATATCATTGAATATACTAACCCCATATTTTGCCAAAACGCCAAAAAAATCAATACGTGAAATATTTAATATTTTGGAGGCTTTGCCTGATGATATTTTTCCCAATTCAAATAACTTGACCAATGCCAAAGTTTGTATTTCTTTTGCAAATTCTTCATTTTGCATATTCAAAGCAAACGCCAAATCAGCAGGAAAATAAACTGCTTGTTGTTTCATATTTTTATAAAAAAATTTAATGTATTTTTGAAAATAACGCACAATTTAGAAATATATTTTTTTTGTCTGTTGTTGGTATTACAAAAATGCTTTTACAACCGCAAAAATAGCAAAAAAATCACATTAAAAAATAATTCTCAATGCTTATGTGCATTTTTTTACCAATAACTCAGTGGCAAACTTTGTATAAAAATGTATTTTGCTTTTGGAAGTTATTTTTTTTACTTTTGTGCTTATATTTTGCTAAATACTAACCAACAAACAAAAATAAAACACAATGAAGACTTCTTTTTTATTGCTGTTACTAAGCATTTTCACGCTCTCACTCAAAGGACAAACGACCTTGAAAGGCATAATTTCTGGCTTTGATGACGTAAAATACATTGAAGTTCAATACACAAATGATGGGCGTTTTTTAAAAGACCAAAAAATAATATTTACCAACATAGACAAAACAGGTGCGTTCTCTATCAACTTACAAGTAGCTAAGGCTGGTTTAATGTTGATGAGATTTGAAAAAAATAATGGAGATGCTCAATATCTACAGCTATATCTAAAACCTAAAACGACACTTGAGATTTATGCTACTTTTGAAAATATGCGTAAAAATGTTGTTTTCAAAGGAGAAATGGCAGAGGAAAACTCATTTTTTATAGAAAATGGGCTTGAAGAACTCAAATCATTAAATTCACCTTTATATCTCAAACATTTTTCCAAAGATACCATACCTGCACAATGTCTTATCAAGTTAAATAAGATGGAGCAAGAAACACTTCAAACAATAGAAACATACCACCACAAGAACAATATAGATAAAGATTTTTTTGAATTTGCAAAAAGAAATATTACAAACTATTACAGATATTTATTTGTAAATATTGCAATCAATTATTACTATAAGCAATATATAACACGTTCTCCAACAAACACCTTTGAAAATCAAAGATGGGGTAAAGCAACACAAAAAGCACAACAATTTCTTTTAGAAGAACCACAAGAAAATGACCTAAAAAGTTATTGGTACAAGTTGCTCATTTTGCCCAACCGAAACCTAATGTTGCCATATTTGCTGGGTGATACTATTCCCAAAGTAGAAATCTCATCTGATGGTTTTCGTAGACATTCACACGAAGGGGAAGTATATCTAAATAAAATTTTCAAGGGTAAAACGTTAGAATTTTTTTATGCTAATTACTTTGAGGGATTAGCCTACCAAGAGCCTGAATTTTTACCAGAAATGTATGCAAGGTTTAAGAAAAAATATCCTAAAAATCAGTATATTGATTATTTAGACCCAAAAATACAAAACATTCAAATACAAAATGAAGGAGATAGTAAAGAACTTCCTGCGGATATTCATATTATAGAAAAAGCAGACCAAATTACTACGTTGAAGGATTTGCTCAAACTATTCAAAGGTAAAGTAGTGTTTATAGACTTATGGGGGAGTTGGTGTCGTCCTTGCAGAGAAGAATTTAAACATCTTCCAGATTTAAAAAAGCAATTTGAAGGAAAAGAAGTTGCTTTTCTGTATATAGCATCAGAAACTACAGGTAAAAATAATGCGGATAAACAGCGAATAAAGTTATGGCTTAATACTATAAAATATTACCATCTAACTGGCTACCATTTATTGGTGGGAGATGATTTGTATCAAGATATTTTTAATATAATTGCTGAAATTTCAGAACATGAGATAAAACCAATGCCCAAAGATATGAAAAAAGTCGCAGAGGCTTACCGAGATGGAAAAGGTAAATATGGTTCTTATCCTACTTATATGATAGCAGATAAAGAGGGCAATGTAGTTATAAAATATGCCTATAAGCCAAGCAATAAAAGCTATCTATATAAGCAAATTGAAGATGTTTTGAAGAAGTAAAAGGATTTCTCATATTTTCTTTGTTGTTGGTATTACAAAAATGCTTTTACAACCGCAAAAATATCGCAAAAATCACATTAAAAATCAAACGATTTTATAATTCTCAATCCTCAAATACATTTTTTACCAATAACTTATCAGCAAAAACATTCATTTTGCACTTTTAAAAAGAATCATAATAAAAATCAAAATCAATTTTTTCTAAATCCACATTTGGATAATTATAATTTTCTACTAATTCTGTTAATGTTATTTTATGAGAAAAAGGATTAAAAAAACTGCATAAAATGTCATCTAACAATTCACATTGTGCAATAATATTGTTACCCAATTCATATTTTATAAAATTAGTATAAATACGCCTGTTTGTACTACTTCCCTCTAAAAGGATAGATTTTTGGCTGTTTATAAGCTCATAAATTTCTATTCTGTAATTCAATAAATCAAAAAACGTAGTTTCTAATTCGTTTTGATTTAAAGACTCAATTTTCTTGTTTAATTTTGTCTTTGTTGATAATATTTCATTTAATTTATCAATCAACAATTTATCATCATCTACAATCTTTTCTTCTATTAAATTTAAAATTTTCAAATCATTATTTTGATATTTCAGTTTAAATGCTTTAAATAATACTTCTATTTGCAAATATCTGTAATACAAAGGCGGAACATCAGAAAAAGCCTCTAAAGAAAAATCTTTTGAATATCTTTGTCTTTGTCTAAAATGTTTTAAAAGTTCTAAGATTTTATACAAAAGGTTATGAATATTAAATATTTCCATTTTTAGGAATGTGTAGATTTTAATGTGGATATGTTTGACATTTCACAGGCATAAATGCCTGTGCTTTACATAAAAATAAAAAAGAAATCCGTGAAAATCTGTGTTAATCCGTAAAATCCGTGTTCCAAACTCGCCATTTTATTTTTCATTCATTCCTTATTGTTTTTTTAGTTAAATTTTTTTCAATCAAATTTCAATTTTCTCAAATCTTTTGCAAAAATCAAAGCTATCAAAACCACCAAAAGCGTCATACTTCCCCCAAATATCACCGAAGGCACTAACATAAAATAGTGTGCAACAAGTCCTGATTCAAAAGCTCCTATTTCATTGGAAGATGCAATAAACATACTATTCACCGCAGAAACACGCCCTTTCATATCCGAAGGCGTATATATTTGGGCAATATTACTCCTAATAATAACGCTCACACTATCCAAAATCCCACTCATAAATAAGAAAAACATTGACAAATAAAAATTGGTAGAAAGCCCAAAACCAATAATACAAAATCCAAAACCAGCTACACAGCCTAATAATATTTGTCCTGCATTGCGTTTGATAGGATAATATGCCAATACCACCGCAGTAACCACCGCACCCACGCCTGACGAAGCACGCAAAAATCCCAAACCTACCGCTCCAACATTTAGCACATCTGAGGCAAAAGCAGGCAATAACGCAACCGCTCCGCCAAATAATACCGCAAATAAATCCAAAGAAATTGCTCCTAATAATACAGGCGTAGAAAATACGAATTTTAAGCCTGCTGATAATTTTGTAAAAATGCTTTCGTTGGTATTGCGTTGGGCTGATGCAGGTCTATTTTTAATAAGTGTAATGGCGATTACTGCCCCAAAAAGTAAGATTGTTTGCATAATATACGCAATTTCCACCCCCAAATATCCATATACCAAACCAGCTACAATAGGTCCCAAAACTGTGCTTCCTTCCCAAACGGTGCTATTCCAAGAAATTGCATTGGGAAGGGCTTTTTCAGAAACTACCTGCGACATTAAGCCAAAATTAGCAGGAGAAACAAAGCCCCTCGCAAGTCCTGTGATAAATATTATCACAAAAATTGCATAAATTTTGGTATTGGTGGAAAATGTAGCCCCATCAAAACTTAATAAAGTCAATATAAGTGTTGCTACAAAAAGCACCGAAATTGCGATTTGGATAATGCGTTTTCTGCTGTGCATATCTGCCAAATAACCTGCATACAATGCAATTCCAATAGAAGGAATCGCCTCTGCAAGCCCAATCATACCCAACATTAGCGTATTTTTACCGCTTAATTCGTACATTTGCCAACCAACTATCACCGCTTGCATTTGGATTGCCAACACAAAACACGCCCTCAATATCAAAAAATATCTATATTCTAAAAATTCAAAAGCCTCGTAAGGATTTTTTTTTTCGGTTGTTTTTTGGTTTGTTTGTTGATTATTTGAAAGCATAGTTTTTTTTACTAATGAATAAATTTATATTAACGCATAAACAGTAAGGAGAAAGTAGCAAGTGCAAATTATGCCTTTTTACTTTCCCCTGATACCCAGGTGCGATTGTTTCTAAAAAAATGCCAAATTTTATTATTTTTTTAGTAATTTTTTTACGCAAAAAATAAACTTTATTAAAAATATAGACGATTTCAACGCTTGGAGGGTTTTAAACCCTCCAAGCGTTTGGACGGAGAAACAGAAACAATCGCCTCTGCCTGATACCTTTCCCCTAATACATTTTCTAATCCACATCAAATTTTATACCTTGTGCGAGTGGTAATTTATCACTATAATTGATAGTGTTTGTTTGCCTACGCATATAAGCACGCCACGCATCAGAGCCAGATTCACGTCCTCCACCTGTTTCTTTTTCACCACCAAAAGCACCGCCAATTTCAGCCCCAGAAGTACCAATATTTGCGTTTGCAATACCACAATCAGAGCCTTGTGCAGACAAAAACAATTCAGTTTCACGAATATTTAATGAAAAAATAGCAGAAGAAAGTCCTTGTTTTACATCATTTTGAAGGTCAATCGCATTCTGAACATCACCTTTATATTTTAATAAATACAAAATAGGTGCAAAAGTTTCGTTTTGTACCATTTCACAGTGATTTTCTGCTTCCACAATCGCAGGGCTTACATAATTACCGCCCAAATGCTCCCCTCCTACTATCAGTTTTCCGCCTTGTGCTTGCACATTTTGGAGTGCTTGGGTAAAATTATTTACTGCCAAATTATCAATAAGAGGACTTACAAGATTTCCTTCTTCCAAAGGCGAGCCAATGGTAAGTTTTTGATACGCATTTACGAGGCGATTTTTGACATAATCGTAATGTTTTTCGTGAACAATTAGCCTTCTTGTGGTAGTGCAACGTTGCCCACAAGTTCCCACAGCCCCAAAAATCGTAGAACGAATTGCCATTTCTACATCAGCATTTTCGGTAATAATTACCGCATTATTTCCCCCAAGTTCTAAGATAGATTTTCCAAATCTTTCCGCAACGATTTTGCCTACTTCACGTCCCATACGTGTAGAACCTGTCGCAGATACAAGTGCTACATTTTCATCTTTTGCAAGCCATTCGCCTACATTTCTATCACCCAATATTAAGCAAGAAATGCCATCTTCTAAGCCATTTTCTTGTGCTACTTCATTAAAAATATGTTGGCAAGCAAGAGCAACTAAAGGCGTTTTTTCGGAAGGTTTCCATATACACACATTGCCACACACCCACGCAAGCGTAGCATTCCACGCCCAAACCGCCACAGGAAAATTGAAGGCAGAAATAATACCCACAATACCCAAAGGGTGATATTGTTCAAACATTCTATGTTGAGGGCGTTCTGAATGGATTGTATTTCCGTAAAGTTGGCGAGAAAGTCCCACCGCAAAATCGCAAATATCAATCATTTCCTGCACCTCACCCAAACCTTCTTGATAAATTTTGCCCATTTCAAGGCTTACCAAATACCCTAAATCAGCTTTGTAAGCACGCAATTTTTCGCCAAATTGTCTTACAATTTCGCCACGTTTGGGAGATGGTTGTGTTCGCCAATTTTTGAAAGCATTTTTTGCAATTTTGATGCTGTTGTTATATTCTTCTTGGGTTGCATAACGCACAGAAGCCAAATAATCGCCATTAACAGGTGTATGAACTTTGTGCAAAGTTGCATTTTGTGAAAAACCTTGATTTTTTTGGGTAGAAAATGCGTAATTTTCTTTTTGAATACCAAATTTTGCTAAAATTGCTTCAATTTTTGCGTGGTCAAGAACAATATTTTGGGTGTTGTTTTGCATTGGGTTTATTTTTTAATATTTTTTGAAATATTTTTTTAGTTAAAAAAATTTTTTTTTGCAAAGATAAATGCAAATTATGAATTATGAATTATAAATTATGGATTATGAATAAAATAGCCAAAATTTAATTTGGAATTATAGATTAAAAAACAGATATTTTTTATTTATAACAAATTTTATTTTAAAACCAAAATTTTATTTTAATTTATTTAAAAAATAATTCTTAATAAAAATGCTTTTTAAAATACAGTAAAATCTTTAAATTCTAAAAATCCCACTTAATAATCCTGTTTATTCTTAAATTCTGAAAATCTTGGTTTTATTTGGCTGTTCCATTTATCATTTAACATTTACCATTCAACATTATATAATATTTTGTTAATTTTAAATATTCAGCCAACCAAATAAATTTTGATGCGTATTTATAATAAAAACACCTAAAAAATTGTTTTTTATAAATATTTTTATCTAATTTTATTTTTAAGTTTATTTTTAGGTTTATTTTTAGGTTTATTTTCTGAAAAATACCTTTTAAAATATTTTTTATAAAAAAGAAAAAAATATAAAATATAACTATCTGTTTCACGTTTAACCAATGAAATGCAATGAAAAAATACGAAAATAATGATAGCCAACTTGTAAATGAATACAAAAATGGCAATGAAAAAGCCTTTGAAGAATTGGTAAATAGATACAAAAATAAAGTTTTTACAACAATTCTTCTTATTGTAAAAGACCATTATCTTGCAGAAGACATTTTACAAGATACTTTTATAAAAGCAATTCATACCATCAAATCAGGTAAATACAACGAACAAGGAAAATTTCTCCCTTGGCTTGGACGTATTGCACACAATTTGGCAATAGACTATTTTAGACGAGAAAAACGCTATCCAATTACTGAACTTGATGAAAGTGATAGTTATTTGGAAAGATTTACAGAACAATCACCAGAAGCATTGCATATCCAAAAAGAAACTCATAACAGATTGCGTATGCTTATACAAATGTTGCCCGAAAAACAACGTGAGGTGCTTATTATGCGTCATTATGCAGATATGAGTTTTCAGGAAATCGCTGAATCTACCAACGTAAGTGTCAATACTGCACTTGGTCGTATGCGATATGCCCTTATCAACTTACGCAAGCAAATGACTAAAAATAAATTAAAATATGACCTCAACAACTACCCAGAATGAATTGCTCCATTACTTATATGATGAGCAATCAAACGAAAAGCAAGCATTCTTAGAAAGCACGCTTTTACAAGATACTTCGCTTTTGGAAGAATATCAAGATTTTGTAACACTTAAGAAGAATCTTGGTGCTTTGGAACGCTCACCTGATAAAAGTATTATTGACAATATTTTACAGTATTCACAGAATTTTGTAGGATAATTTTTTGTCAAAACACGCATTTTTTGATATTTCTTCTCACAAAAAACATTTCTTCCAAAAAAAAGAAATGTTTTTTTTTGCCCAAATTTGTATGGTTTTTAAATCCTTATGGTCTTAATATATTTTTTTGACACATTTTTTTTGTATTTTTGCAAAAATAAAAAAAAGATAGGTGTTAAATAATACTTTCTGTAAAAGACCTTCAAGGTTTTTAAAACCTTGAAGGGCTAACTTGCAAATTTTAAATTTATTTGACATTGAAAAATTATTAAAAAATAAATTTAAAAATTATAAAAAATTATAAAAAATTATAAAAAAAAATGTCTTTCAACAATAAAATTTTTAGCCTAAAAAATTCAATTTATTTATTTTCTGTTTTAATATTTTCCCAAATTACATTTTCCAATTGCAATAATACAGGTTCTTCACAAGAAGAAAGTTGTAAAGAATTGCCCCAAGCCTCCAATCAAAAGGTAGAAATTGAAATTATTAGATTGGAAAAAGCCCTTTTGAAAAAAGAAAAAAATTGGAAAGAAATGCAAAAATTTTTGGAAGAAGATTTTGAAGAAGTTGGTAAAAAATTTTATAGACACAAAAAAGGCGATACGCTTATGCCTGGCGGATTGCTCGCTCTTACAAGCAATCCACAAGTTAAACCGCTTTTTGATGCAGTAGAAAAAACATTTGATGAAAAACGCATCAATGACCTCAAAGATGAATTTAAAAAAGCATTTCAACACCTAAAAATTTATTATCCCAATACAAAAGTTCCTAAAATATATACCACAGTTACAGGATTTGGTGATTTTGGTGGTTTGGATTTTTATGTGGATAAAGATATGATTGTGGTAAGTTTGGACTTTTTTTTAGGTGAAAAATACGCTCCAAAAGGTTACAGACCTAATCGCAATTTAATTCCTGATTATCAATGGAAAAGATTTTCACCTGAAAGTATTGTAATGAATACCATGATTTTTATGTCAAATGCTCACAATGCGACCAATATGAAAGACCAAACAATGATTGCAGAGATGATTTATTATGGAAAAGCGTATTATTTTGTAAAAAAAATGATGCCTTGCGTGAAAGACAGTATTTTATTTGGTTATTCAAAAGAAGATTTAAGAAATATTGCTGATGACCGCAATCGCAATTTTATTTGGAATTTTATTATTGAGAAAAAAGCACTTTTTTCGGAAAAAGAAAGCACCAAAAAAACGTATTTGGGCGAAAGTCCTTATATCGCAGAAATCAATAAAAAATGCCCTGGCAGAGTAGGAAGATGGTTTGGCTGGCGAATGATAAAAAGATTTGAAGAAAAAAATACTGATGTTCCTTTTGAAAAAATTATGCAAAATCCTAACGCACAAGAACTTTTTGAAAAATCAAAATATAATGGACAATAAAAAAGTTTAAAGTTCAAGGTTCAAGGTTTAAAAGCTCAAAAGAAGCAAAAAATACAGAATTTGGCAAAAAATACCAGTTTTCTGCGATAAAGAATTACCAAGATTTTCAAAAAAATGTACCTATTTTTTCTTACGAAAACCTTTTTCCATACATAGAACGTATGCTAAAAGGTGAGCCAAATATTCTTTGGGCTTCACCTGTAAAATGGTTTTCTAAGTCATCAGGCACTACCAACGCAAGGAGCAAATTTATTCCTGTTTCTTACGAAAATCTCTATTCTTGCCATCACAGAGGCGGAAGGGATATGATTGCACTTTATTTAAAAAATAACCCAAATAGTAATTTCTTTTGGGGAAAAGGACTTTCTATTGGTGGAACTTTTCAAGCAAATCCTGAAAATCCGCAAATTCATTATGGAGATGTTTCTGCGGTAATTGTCCAAAATCTGCCTTCTTGGGCGCAAAATCTTCGCACACCTTCGCTCAAAATCGCTATGATGGACAAATGGGAGGAGAAAATAGAAGCAATGGCACAAGAAACAATGAAACAAAATGTTACCTCACTTTTGGGCGTTCCTACGTGGATGGTGGTACTTTTGCAAAGAATTTTGGATATAAAAGGCAAAAAACATATTGAAGATGTTTGGGGAAATTTGGAGGTATTTATTCACGGAGCGGTTGCTTTTACGCCTTACAGAGAATTATTCAAAAATATTGCCCCAACCTTGAAATATTTAGAAACTTACAATGCGTCAGAAGGTTTTTTTGGTTTGCAAGATGACCTTACAAGAGATGATATGCTTCTAATGTTGGATTATGGCGTTTTTTATGAATTTGTGCCAATAAGTGAAGTGGAACAAGAAAATCCTACGGTTTTACCTTTGGAACAAGTGGAATTAGGCAAAAATTATGCAATGCTCATCACAACCAATGCTGGGCTTTGGCGATATAAAATAGGTGATACTGTAAAATTTACAGACAAAAATCCTTATCGTGTCAAAATCACAGGAAGAACCAAACATTTTATCAATGCGTTTGGGGAGGAAGTAATTATTGAAAATGCTGAAACTGCTCTTGCCTACGCTTGTCAAAGCACAGATGCACTTTTGAATAATTTTACCGCAGCACCGCTTTATATGGCAGAAGGCAAAAAAGGAGGACACGAATGGGCGATAGAATTTGAAAAAAATCCTGATAATTTAGAAAAATTTACAACACTTTTAGACCAAAAACTGCGTGAAGTAAATTCAGATTATGATGCAAAACGCTACCAAGATATTGCTTTGCAGATGCCTATTGTGCATAAATTACCACAAGGAACATTTTATCAATGGCTCAAAGGTCGTGGAAAACTTGGCGGACAAAATAAAGTCCCTCGCCTAAGCAATTCACGTGAATATTTAGAAGAAATTTTGAGAATTAAACTTAGTTTTTAAACAAGTTTAAGGTTTAAAGTTCAAGGTTTAAAGTTTTGATTGCTTGACAATTTTTATAGAAAAAGGAAAAAAACGACTTTGTCATTCCGTAGGAATCTGGCTGTTTCACTGCATAGAACAGCCAAACAGCCAGATTCTTTCAGAATGACACAATAATTTAATTTGTTTGACAATAAAAATTTAGAATAAAACTTATTTTTTTTTAAACCTTAAACCTTGAACTTTAAACCTTGAACCTTAAACCTTGAACTTTAAACATTTTCATAATGAAAAAAATCCTTATCACAGGCGGAGCTGGTTTTATAGGCTCACACGTTATTCGTTTGTTTGTAAATAAATATCCTGAATATCATATTTTTAACCTTGATGCACTTACTTACGCAGGAAATTTGGCGAATTTGGAAGATGTGGCACAAGCAAAAAATTATACTTTTGTAAAAGGTGATATTACTGACGAAACTTTTATAAATGAATTATTTGAAAAAAATCAATTTGATGGCGTAATTCACCTTGCTGCGGAATCTCACGTGGATAGGTCAATTCACGACCCAATGGCATTTGTAAAAACAAATGTCATTGGAACGGTTACATTATTGAATGCCTCCAGAAAATTATTTGCCCAAAAACAAAAAGAAAATAAATCATTTTTGTTTTATCACGTTTCAACTGATGAGGTTTATGGTTCTTTGCACAATGAAAATGAGTTTTTTGTGGAAACTACTGCTTATGACCCACAATCGCCTTATTCTGCGTCCAAAGCCTCATCTGACCATTTTGTGAGAGCATACCAAAACACATATAAAATGCCTGTTGTGGTGTCTAATTGTTCAAATAATTATGGTTCGCACCATTTTCCAGAGAAACTTATTCCGCTTTGTATTCAAAATATTAGAATGGGAAAACCGCTTCCAATTTATGGAAAGGGCGAAAATGTAAGAGATTGGCTTTTTGTGATAGACCACGCAAGGGCAATAGATGTGATTTTTCACAAGGGGAAAATTGGCGAGACATACAATATTGGAGGCATCAACGAATGGAAAAACATTGACCTTGTAAGGCTTCTTTGTGATATTATGGACAAAAAACTTGGCAATGAAATAGGCACTTCCCAAAAATTGATTACGTTTGTAACTGACAGGGCTGGACACGACCTACGTTATGCGATTGATGCCACCAAATTACGCACAGAATTGGGTTGGGAGCCAAGTGTTACTTTTGAACAAGGACTTGAAAAAACGGTTGATTGGTATCTTCACAATCAAATTTGGCTTGATAATGTTACTTCTGGGGCATATCAGGAGTATTATGAAAAACAATATAGTTAAATGATTGTGCATTAGTTTCTAAAAAATACCTTATATAAATTGGAAAACTTGGAAAAGTATAAAAACGAAATTCTTGATAACGGTTTTACAACACTTTGTAATATCTACTCAACAGACGAAATAGAGTCAATCTTGGCAATAATTAATCAGACTAATACATCAAAAGAAACTTTTAGAAAATCGTCAGACCTTTTTGCTATCCGACAATTTTTGAAAGAAATTCCTGAAACAATAGATTTGATTTTTAATGACAAATTAAACTCAACAATTTCCCAACTTTTTGGGCAAGGTTATTTTGTAGTTAAGAGCATTTATTTTGACAAACCAGAAACTTCAAATTGGTATGTTCCCTATCATCAAGACTTAACAATTTCGGTGGATAAAAGATTAGAAATTGAGAATTTTGGAAATTGGACAGTAAAACAAAATCAGTTTGCAGTACAACCACCAATAGATATTTTGGAGAATAATTTTACAATTAGAATTCATCTTGATGATACAGACGAACATAATGGAGCATTAAAAGTTGTACCAAAATCTCATTTGAAGAAGATATACAAACCAGAAACCATTAATTGTTCAGAAGAAACAGAAACAACTTGTAAGGTGGATAAAGGTGGAATTATGATTATGAAACCTTTGTTACTGCACAGTTCAAGTAGGACAACCAACAATAAAAAAAGACGAGTAATACACATAGAATTTTCTAACCAAGAGCTTCCAAAAGGATTGAATTGGTCAGAAAAAACAAACTTTTAACCAATAAGGGAAAAGTAGTAAGGGGAAAGGTGTAAGGAATTAAACCTTAAACCTTAAACCTTGAACCTTAAACTTTAAATTTTTGAACCTCTAATCAAACAACAAAGCCCCAAAAATGTAACAAAACCATTTACAATTAGTATTTCAAAGCCAAATTGATAACCAAATAATATTTGGGGAGCATATAATTGTAAAATGTAACACAAAATAGGTGCTAAAAAACACACAAAAGGTGTGAATTTCTCACGAATTTCGTATTTTGTAAAAATTCCAAAAGCAAATAATCCTAATAATGGCCCATAAGTAAAACTTGCTAATGTGAATAAATTGGTAATTACGTTAAGATTTGGATAAGTGTCTTGAACAAATTTAAAAAATATAACCAATAACACCAACACTACCGAAAAAGCCAAATGCACAATTCTAAGTGTGTTTTTTCGTTGATTTTCGGTTAAATTTCTTTTGTCCAAACCTAAAATATCAATGCTAAATGATGTAGTGAGCGAAGTAAGTGCAGAATCAGAACTCGCATAAGTAGAGGCAGTAATTCCTAACAAAAACATTATACCAGCCACCAAACTAAAATGATTGAACGCTAAAAATGGATAAACTTGGTCAGTGATGATTTTTCCGTCTTTCATTGGTAAAGAAATGCCTTTTTGCTCCGCATAAAGATATAACATCACGCCCATTGTTAGAAAAATAAGATGCACAAACCACAAAATCCCTGTAAAAACATATAAATTGGTTTGTGCTTCTTTCAGATTGCGACAAGTAAGGTTTTTTTGCATCATATCTTGGTCTAAACCTGTCATTGCGATTGCAATAAACATTCCACCCAAAAGATTTTTAAAAAAATTATTTTTCGGTAAAATATCCCAAAAAAACATCGTGGAATACTGACTTTGATATACTTTTTCAAAACTTTCGGAAATACCCAAATTCATCGCATCAGCCATAAAATAAACGCTAAAAATCAAACCTAATAATAAAAAAGTAGTCTGAAATGTATCTGTCCAAATAATCGTTTTAATGCCTCCTTTAAATGTATAAACCCAAATCAACGCCACACTTACCACCGCAGTAAGCCAAAAAGGAAAACCCCACGCCCCAAATAAACCCACTTGTAACACCACCACCGCCAAAAACAAACGCAAACCTGACCCCAATGTGCGTGAAAGCAAGAAGAAAAAAGCACCTGTTTGATACGTATAAAATCCAAATCGTCCTTCTAAATAACCATAAATACTAACCAAATTTAATTTGTAATAAATGGGCATCAACACCAAAATAATCACCAAATAACCTAAAACATAACCTGTTGCAACCGCCAAATATGAAAATTGACTATTTAAAACTGCACCAGGAATTGACACAAATGTAACCCCTGAAAGTGAAGCACCTATCATTCCGTATGCTACCAAATACCAAGGCGATTGTTTGCTTGCAGTCAAAAAATCCTGACTGCTTGATTTTTGTCCTGTAAAATACGCAATACAAATCAACGCCAAAAAATATACAGAAATAATGCTAAATACTAATAAAGGGGACATTAAAGTTTTAAAAATTTAAGGTTCAAAAAATTCAAAGGCTCAAAAGTAAAACAATTCTTGCGGTTACCCAAATTAAAAAAATTATTTTCCCTTGTTTCTTTTTACATTTATTAAGGACAAGCTATAACTTGAGGTTTAGCTTTTGATTGTTGAACCTCCGATTGTTTAATATAACTAAAAATAGCTTTTATTTCGTCATCTTTAAGAGCAAAACTTGTCATTACTGCTTTGTTATATTTCATAAATAATTCAACTGCATATTTATCACCACTTTTGATGACTGCTTGCGAATTTTTTACCCAAGGAATAAGCCAATTTATGTCTCGTCTTTCCAAAATATTTTTAAGTCCAGGTCCTACAACTACCTCATCATTAAGGCTATGACAAGAAGTACAATTACCTTCCCAAAGTGATTTTCCTTTTTCTAAATCAGACATTTCTGTATATTTTGTGGTTGCTTCTGTCATATTTTCTTCCATTTTTTGGTTTCTGATATGATTTAGATATTGTTCATTCAATATTTGTTCACAAGTACCACAAACTAATCTATGTTGTTTTTCATCATTTTTGGTATCATAAAAAGGTACAAAACCAAACAACAACAAAATAAAAGAAAATAACGAAAGTACAACCGCTCCTGTTATTAGGTTTAAAATGGTTTTTAAGTTTTCCATAAGTTTTTTAATGTTTAGTTTAATTTTAACTTTTTTTTTAAAAAACGGAAAAATAAAAGAAATATTTTTGAAAAATAGAAAAAAAACACTTTCTAACCTAATAGAAAGTGTTTTTTTGTAAGTTCAAGGTTTAAAATTCAATAAAATCTTGTTAATCCTTAAATCCTGTAAATCCTGCTTCAGACTTTGGCTGTTACCTTATCA
>JAAFIN010000269.1 GCA_013297825.1 Cytophagales bacterium | reverse complement strand
TTGCATTTGTGCCATTTATTTGGAATGTACCACCTGTTGGCGTAGCAGCAAGTGCAAAAGCTGCGCTATTCACACAATATTGTGCATTCAAACCTGTAAAAGTTAAAACTGGTTTGGTTTGAATTTGGACGTTTTTAGTGCTTGAATTTGTGCAACCATTTGCATCTGTGAAGGTGTATTTTACAACTTGATTACCAAGTCCCAAAGTCGCAGGATTAAATGTGGTTGCATTTGTACCATTGATTTGGAAAGTTCCTCCTGCTGGGGTTGCACTCATTGTGAAACTTGGGCTGGAGATACAATAAGTATCTTTCACATTGGTAAATGCGATAGTTGGCAATGGATTTACGGTTACATTTTGGGTAATGGTATTTGTACAAGTGTTTGCATCTGTGAAGGTGTATTTTACCACGTGAGAACCAACACCCAAAGCGGTTGGGTTAAATTGTGTTGCATTTACATTATTTACTTGAAATGTTCCACCTGTTGGCGTTGCACTCAAATTAAATGCACTTGCATCAACACAGTACGCATTATTCAATCCTGTAAATGCCAAAGTTGGCAATGGATTTATCGTTACAACCTTTGTAATGGAATTAGAACAAGTCGTTACTGGGTCAGTATAATTATAAACTACGGTAAATGTTCCTGAGGTTGCAAGGCTCAAACCGCTTTGGCTTCCACCATTTACTGTAAAAGAACCTCCTGCTGGTGTTGCAGTCAAAGCAATTACCACAATGAATGGATTTGTATTTACACAATAAGAATCATTTAGGTTTGTAAATGCTAATGTAGGTTTTGGTAAAACCTGTACTACTTTTGTGGCAGGTGTAGAACAACCATTATTCAAATCATACACAACTGTATGCGAGCCTACGCCCAAAGTTACGGGATTGAATTGTGTTGCACTCACACCATTTATTTTGAATGTTCCTCCTGTTGGCGTGCCTGTCAGTGTAACAGGTGGACTGGTATCACAATATGTGTCATTTAGCCCTGTTATAGCAAGTGTTGGAGGTGTGCTGATTACTACATTTTGGGTTGTGGTATTAGAACAAGTGGTTAATGGGTCGGTGTAACTATAAACTACCACGTGAGTACCTGCTCCCAATGTAGCAGGGCTAAATGTGGTTGCACTTGTTCCATTGATGGTAAATGTGCCTCCTGCTGGTGTTCCTGTCAGGGTTACATTGGGCGAAGTAGGGCAGTAATTACTTGCCAATCCTGCAATGCTTACTGTGGGAAGTGCATTTACTTTTACATTTTTTACGACTTGACCAGTGCAATTCGAATTTGTGGTTGATATATATTGATATGTAACAGTATGTGTGCCAGGTCCAAGTGTTGCAGGATTAAATTGTGTAACAGTTTGTGCTGCACCTGTGATATTGGGGCGTATGGTAAATGTTCCTCCTGTTGGGGTTGCACTTAGATTAAAAGCTGGTGCATTGATACAATATTGGTCTGCAAGCCCTGAAAATGCAGGGACTGGTGGAACAGTAGTTATTGTTACAGGACGTGAATAGGTTGCAGTAACGCCATTATTTGCGTTATTACTATTCACAGTAACCCTGAGCACTACATTGTAAGTACCAGGTGCTGAATATATATGTGTGGGGCTTGCAACACTATTATTTGCGGTTACAGTACTTCCATCACCAAAATCCCAAAAATGAACTAATGTAGCAGTATTATCACAAGTAGCAGAAGTATTGATAAATGATGCTTTGTTACAATTAACAGTGGGCACACCAAACAAAGGATTCATTACTGCAAGTTGAGCAGTTCCCCCCCAAGTGATTTGAAAACCTGAGTTTGAAACAGAAAAATTATCTATCATCATATAATATTGTTGTCCTGCCACTACAGTCATAGGTGTAGAAAATGGAGACCCACCCGCATTAACACTTGCAGCAGTACCTGCATTACTAAGCCCTGTTACACCTGTAGTGCCTGAATAATTACAACGCACAGGAGTTCCTAAAGTAGTGCAACTAACATTGGGTCCCCAAATTGCAAAATCATAATCATTTGCAAGATTATTTGGTGTAATATTAAATGTCAATGTTCCACCTGTTTGAATAGTGAAAGCATACCAAGCAGATTGTCTTTCTCCTGATGACAAACAACCCTGACTATTTCCAGGAAAAAGCGTTGAATTGAGGTCTTGCACTGCACCTGTTCCATTACTATTGTCCGAAAAACCAGTGTTTCCACATATTAGTCTCCCTGTGTTAAAAACCTGACGACAATCATTATTGACTTGTGCCAAAAGCGTTGACATTTGAAAAAAATATCCCACAAAAAATATGAGATAAAAAAAGTTGTATTTCTTCATGCATTTATAAAAATAATGTGTTTTTTTGATGTTTTGCTTGGAAAAATGAAGCAATTTTTAATTTTTACAAAATTATAATTTTTTAAGGTTATTCACTAATTTATATCAAAGTTATTAACATTTTTTGTAAAATAATGTTTTTTAACAAAAAAAAATTGTGGGAATTATCTAAAAACAATATTTTATTCTTTATGCGTTTCTTGAGGAAAATGTAATCTTTAGCAGGATTTTACAGTATTTAAGGATTAACAGGATTGAATACAATGTCTAAAGCAGAATTTACAATTTCTTCAAATAAAAATACAAAATAATTTCCCCTACAATAATATTAGGAATCCAACTTAACCAAGAAGTCAGCACGACTACCGTTTGGGGTTCTAATTCCACAAAATCACTCAATTCACGTGATAAAAGTCGCACCCAAAGCCTCAACATTACCGCAGAAAATGTAAGTGCAAAACTTCTTAACATCCAACGTTGATGTGCCAAAATATTCCCTTCTCTTACATATTTATAAGCCAGAAAAGTGCTTCCTGACCACAAACACGACAAAATCACAAATGCAATTTGTGTCCAAAAACCACCATTTGCAAAAAAAGCCATATACAAACCACTTGGAAAACCTATGACCAAAATACAAAAAACATATGCTTTTCCTAATAAACGGTGTGTGTTAATATATTTTTTTCTAAAATATGGTACAAACAAAAAAGGTGCAACGCCTAACGCCACCAAACTTCCTGAAATGTGCATATAAAATGCACTCATCCACGCTATATCGTGAATAAAATTTTGTTTTGCCAGCAAAAAATTAATATCAGTCCTAAATGAAAAATATTCAAAAGTTATCACACTCAAAAATACAGACATTACCATTACCCACAACCAAAATAATCTTTGGGGAATGGCACGAAAAAATTGTTGCATAAAGATTGATTTCTATTTTTATGTATTTGTGAATTTTTTTTACACAAATTTACAAAAGATTATTTGAAATTAAAAACAACTAAGTTATTAGTTAAATATTAAAAAACCACTTAAATTTTAAAAAATTAAGAAGTTTCTTTTTCCTAAAAAGGTAAATCATCAATGTTGTTATTTTGTTTGGGAATATCAGAAATGAAATCCTCTGCTTGATTGCTACTTGCTGGGTCATCTTCTGGCTCAAATTGGTTATTGTTTGGGTCATCTTCTGGCTTAAAAGGGATTTCTTCTAAATAATCTCCATAACCACCAGTCCCAAAATAACCAATTATATTTCCCCAATAATTATCGTAACTCATAGCCCATTCATCACAAGACCTAAATGTTTCTTGTATATCTTTATATTGTTGGATAATGATGTCATTTGCTTGTTTTTGAGTTAATTCCCCTTTTCCATGTCGTTTTATGGTTTCAAAACAATAATTATCACATTTATTAAGGACAATCGTAAAATACAAAAAATTTGACAGATTATTGTTAAAATATCGAAAAATAGGATTGTTTTCATTAAAAAGTCCTTTATTTAAAGACTCAGTTGTACAATAGATTTCCATATTTTGGTTTTCTATAACTTTTCCAACAATATAATAAAATTCACCCCAAAAACCTAAATAATAGTATTTTTCATTGTCAAAATAAAAATAAGGAAAAAAAGGTATGGTTTTAAAATATACTTTTCGAGGATATTCAGTTTTTTCTGGATAACAAATTTCGTTAATTTGTAATAAAATATTTTTATCAAAATCTGATATGTCCATTTCTTCAATAAAAATAGCTACTTTAGGATTTGGTGGAAAAGAAAATTTTTTGATAAATTCCATTTTCTCAATATCTGATATATTTTTCATAATTTTTATTTTGGTTTTTGTTAAATTACACAAATTTACAAAAGATTATTTAAAATTAAAATTGGGGTCATTCTGAAAAAATATTGCTATTCTATGCGATAAAACAGCCAGATTCTTTCAGAATGACACAATCGTTTTTTTCTTTTTCCATAAAAATTGTCAGAAAACCACAATTCCCTAAATCCATACGTTAAAAATTCCCTAAAAACGCTATTTTTTGAACTTTTTAACCTTTTAAAGCCTTTTTTGAGCAGGATTTTAAGATTTTTTGGATAATTCAGATTTTTTTTTGAACCTTAAACTTTAAACCTTGAACCTCGAACTTTTTGAAACTTTAAACCTTAAACTTTGAACTAAGTGAACATCAGCGAATTATCTGTTAGACGACCTGTATTAGCTATCGTAATGAATATTATGATATTGCTTTTTGGGGGATTGGGATATTATTATTTGGGCGTAAGGGAATATCCCGCCATTGACCCTCCCACCGTAAGCGTGAGAACCGCCTACGCAGGTGCAAACCCTGATATTATAGAATCACAAATTACAGAACCTTTGGAACGTGCTATCAATGGCGTACAAGGCATTAAAAGCATTTCTTCGTCAAGTGCGTTGGGTTCAAGTAATATTACCGTTGAATTTGATTTGGGAATGGATTTAGAAAGAGCAACCAATGATGTACGTGATAAAGTTTCCCAAGCTATTCGCAATCTTCCGCAGGATATTGACGCTCCGCCTGTAGTTGCAAAAGCTGACGCAAATGGCGACCCAATTATTTTTATGCCTGTGCAAAGCACTACAAAAAATGTGGTAGAATTAAGTGATTTTGCAGAAAATGTACTTGTAGAAAAAATCCAAACCATCAAAGGTATTAGCCAAGTACAAATATTTGGCTTACGCAGACCTGCTATGCGACTTTGGATAAATCCTTCCAAACTTTCAGCGTATAATCTTACCATTCAGGACATCAAAAATGCCCTTGATAAAGAAAATATTGAACTTCCAAGTGGGAAAATAAGAGGAAATAATACAGAACTTACTGTAAAAACTTTTGGAAGATTGTTAAATGAAAAAGATTTTGAAGATTTGATTATTCGCCAAAATAATACCCAAATTATTCGTTTTAAAGATGTTGGAGAAGTGGTTTTAGGTTCTGAAAACGAAGAAACTTCTATCAAACGCAACAATGTAAATGGGGTTTCTCTCGCACTTATTCCACAACCAGGTGCAAATTACGTCCAAATTGCTGATGATTTTTATAAAAGATTTGAACAAATTAAAAAAGAACTTCCTGCTGATATTATCATTGATATTGGTATTGATAAGTCCAAATTTGTCAGAAAATCCATTGAAGAAGTGGCTGAAACGCTCATTATTGCCCTTATTTTGGTGATTTTGATTGTGTATTTATTTTTTAGGGATTGGGTGGTGGCATTTCGTCCATTGATTGATATTCCTGTGTCATTGATAGGAACTTTTTTTGTGATGTATCTTTTTAATTTTTCTATCAATGTACTTACAATGTTGGGTATTGTGCTTGCAACAGGCTTGGTAGTAGATGACGGAATTGTGGTTACAGAAAATATTTTTAAAAAAATAGAAGAGGGAAAATCAAAATGGGACGCAACCATAGAAGGCTCAAAAGAAATATTTTTTGCGGTAATTTCTACCTCTATTACCTTAGCAGTGGTTTTTATTCCTGTGATTTTTTTACAAGGATTTACAGGGAGATTATTTAGAGAATTTGGCATTGTGGTAGCTGGTGCGGTGTTGATTTCTGCGTTTGTTTCTTTGACCCTTACGCCTGTTTTGAATGTGTATCTTGGAGGCGACCACACAAAACGTTCTTGGTTTTATCGTGTTACAGAGCCATTTTTTAGGGGTTTGGACAATGGTTATAAAAATAGTTTAATCTTTTTTCT
>JAAFIN010000268.1 GCA_013297825.1 Cytophagales bacterium | reverse complement strand
TGTTTCAATTTACCATTTACAATTCACCATTTACCATTCAATAAAATGGCAAAAAAAGATAAATTTACCAATATTACATCACTCCTGAATGTAGGAGAACGACAAAAAGCGGAACTGCACAAAAAAGCACAGATTTCTGATGAATATATCAAAAAACATATACAAATCAATGAAGAATTACGCACACTTATTCCGCCACTTACCGCCACAGAACACGAAAAATTAGAAGAAAATATCCTCAAAGAAGGTTGTAGAGACCCTCTTGTGCTTTGGCACGAGGGCGAAAATTATATTTTGGTAGATGGACACAATCGTTATGGAATATGTGTCCAACATTCGCTTGATTTTCCATTTGTCATACTTGAATTTGAACACATCAACCAAGTAAAAGATTGGATGTTGGAAAATCAATTTGGTAAAAGAAATATTACAGAAGATACAAAATCTTATTTGAGAGGTATGCAGTACGCAAGAGAAAAAAATAAAGTAGGCACCAACCAATATTCTAATGCAAATCGCTCGGAAAATACAACAGAAACCGAAAATATTGAAAATACAACAGAAGCCCCAAAAGAAAAAAAATTAACGCCTTTGGAAAATATTGCTTTTCAACACAAAGTTTCTACAAAAACAATTCAAAGAGATGAAAAATATTTTGTGGGACTTAATAAACTTACAGGTGAAGATGAGGAATTTCGTTGGCAAATCCTGCAAGCAATATTACCTATTTCACGCACCAAAATTATAGAAATGCTGGATAATGAAGATAAAAAAGAATATGCAAATGATTTGGGAGAATTAGGCAAAAAAATCAAAGCAATAACAGATATTATCCAACAAGAACAACGTTTTGACCTCGCTATGATTGAAAAAAATCCGCTTGAAAAAAATGAACCACAAGCAGAAGAACAAAAAGAAGAAGAAACACCAACAGAAAAACCAAAAAATCTTATCACAAACCAAAAACAATTTAAAAAACTTGCTAAAAACATTAAAAATTGTTTGCGTATGTCGTTAGAAGAACAAAGCATTGATGCTATCACAGAATTAAGAAATCATTTAGACGCTTTGGAACAATTTATCAAGGAAAATGAAAAAAATTAAAAATTTTTAAAAAAAATGATTTTAAGATTGCTTGATTTTCATTTTCAAATAATACTTTATCTAAAAAAAGTACAATTTTTGAAAAAAAATATGTAATTTTTGAAAAAATTTTATATGGAAATGCAACAACTAAAAAAAATGTCCGTACCTTTGTATAGAGTTTTTGACAAACCTTATTCAAAACTCACTATTTTATATGTTAGTTGCTATTTTGTTGGTTTTTATCGCAGGTTTATTTGTAGCACAAGCCACCCACTTGAAACGTAATGTCTAATTGACATTGAAAAAATAATCAAAAATACGCATCTTTTTGCGTTTTTATTTACACCAATTTCAAAATAAAATTTTGAAATACTTACTAAAAGCATATTTTTATATTCATTTATAAAAATATGCTTTTTTTTATTTTTTCTTGGAAAAATGCAATTTTTAAGTTTTAAAAAAATACGTAGGAAAATAAAGAACGAAAACAATAAGAATTTATTTTTCATATTTTTGTTTTTAATTATTTCTCCGTTGTTGGTGTTAGAAAAATGCTTTTACAACTGCAAAAATACCACAAAACCCTTTATAAAGACCTAATGCTTTTATAATTCCCAATGCTCACGTGCATTTTTCCACCAACAACTTATCAACGAACAAGCCTCTGCAATATATTGTTGGTGACGAAAAATGCTTTTATATTTGTCAACAACAGTACAGGTTTTTTTGTTTGGGAATACCAACAAAGGTTAAAAAAAAAAATTATTTTTGTAAAAAAATAACTATTATGAAAAAATACATATTATTCTCCTTTTTTAATATCTTTTGTGTGAATTTGTTTGCACAAGCACCTTCAAAATCTTGTGATTCCTTGCAGGAAAATGATAGATTGACAATTACTTGCGCTTTGACAAAAAACCATGACAAAGTACAGGAAATTTATGTAGATGCTCGCAAAGAAAAAAATCTTGTTAAAGATTTAATAAAATTTAAAAATTTAGAACTAATTTATATAGAATATATAGACTATTTTCCAGAAGAATTGGAAAAACTTATTAATTTGAGGCGTTTAGTTATTACTAATTCTTCTTTTGAGGAAATTCCTTGTAATGATTTTTTACTAACTCACAACAAGCTTCGAGTGATAAAGGTTCAAGCAAACCTAAAAAAAATATGCTCAAATTTTACAGGGTTGCCTTCAGTTAGAGATTATGATTTTTCTAATAACAAATTGGAAGCAATACCAGGAAATCTGCATTTTGCAAGGAGACTAAATTTAAAAAACAATCTCATCAAAGAAATAAGTTCCTCTGATTGTCACAGGCTTAGTTCAGTGAAGGAATTAAATTTGGAAAAAAATCAAATTAGTAAAATACATACAGATATTGGTGAAATGTCCAACTTGGAACTTATTAATTTATCCAGTAATAAATTGGAGAGTATTCCTAAAGAACTGAGTAAATGTAAAATGTTGAGAACTATTGGTATTACAAATAACAAACAAATTAATGATATTTCTTTGGAAATATTTTTAGGCAGATATATGCACATATCTGCAAGAAATACAAACATTACCAAAGAAAGAAAAGAATATTTAAAGTCAAAAGAACCAAATTTAAACTTAAATATTAAATAAAAATTTTTAAATGAAATAATCTGTTCTCCGTTGTTGGTGTTAGAAAAATGCTTTTACAACTGCAAAAATACCACAAAACCCTTTATAAAGACCTAATGCTTTTATAATTCCCAATGCTCACGTGCATTTTTCCACCAACAACTTATCAACGAACAAGCCTCTGCAATGTGTTGTTGGTAACGAAAAATGCTTTTATATTTGTCAACAACGGTGCAGGGTTTTTTGTTTGGTAACACCAACAAAGGTAAAATGGGGAAGACTTGGACTAAGACGATATTTTTTGAGATTTCCGCAGTTCCCAGTGTTTATATTTTTCTAAACACAACAAACAAAAAAAGCACAAGTTTCTATCTTGTGCCTTTTTAACAAAAAAAATTCTTTTTAAGACTTCTTTCTTTTCAAAAATTTCTCTTTTGGTTTAATGTTTCTTTGGCTTTTTTTGATGGCAGCTTTTGACATTTTAACACCTTTATCGTCTTTTTTGTTTTTGTCTTTTACTTTTCTAATAATGCCTTTTGCCAAATCCTTTTCTATTTGCGTTTTACGACTTTTTTCATCAAGCATTTTTTTTCTTTGCTCTTTGGTAAGTGGTTTTCTGTTTAGAGCAGATTTTTTTTGATGAAAAGCTCCTTGAAAATCAGGGTCTTCTTTGCGTTTTTGATTGTCAATTTCTTTTAACATATTTTGCCTTTCTTCAAAAGGCGTATCGTAAATTTCCACTTCCATCGGAATATCCACCACAGGAATTGTCTGTTTAATGATTTTTTGGATTTTCTCAATGTGATATTCTTCTGACATTGTGCAGAAAGTAATACCTACACCTTCTTTATTGGCACGACCTGTGCGACCAATTCTATGCACATAATCCTCATATACAATAGGCACGTCAAAATTAATGACGTGGCTCACTTCGCTTATATCAATGCCACGAGAAGCAACATCAGTCGCAACAAGCACCTGTAATTCACCTTCACGGAATTTTTCCATTGCGTTAAGGCGTGCATTTTGGTCTTTATTAGCGTGAAGTACCGCAATTTTATTTTTCTTAACCGATTTTACAAGCATTTCCACGATTTCGTCAGCCATTCTACGTGTGCGTGCAAAAATCATTACCTTTGAAAATTCATCAGGGAATTTTTGGAAAAAATGCTTTATAATATTGATTTTGGTAATAATATTAGGCACTTTATAAAGCTCCTGCGTAATGGTTTCAGCAGTAGTAGCAGAAGGCGTAATTTCTATCACAGTAGGATATTCTAAAAAATCTTCACTTAATGTTACTACTTTTTCAGGAATTGTAGCAGAAAATAGCAGATTTTGACGTTTTAATGGAATAACCTCTAATAATTTATTGATTTTAGGCATAAAACCCATATCCATCATTTTGTCAGCTTCGTCTATCACGAGGGTTTTGAGATGTTTTACCACCACAAATTGCTCAAAATACAATTCCATAAACCTCCCCAAAGTAGCCACAATAATATCCACACCACCAGCTAAAGCCTCTTTTTGGGTTTTTGTGCCTGTTCCACCATAAAGTGCTACACAACGCAAATCTGTATGTTTTGCGAGTTCTTTGGCTACTTGTTCTATTTGGATAACTAATTCACGTGTTGGTGCAATGATTAAAGCCCTTGCGTGTTCGCCTTGTGCATATTTTATTTTCATCAAAATAGGCAACAAATATGCTGCGGTTTTGCCTGTGCCTGTTTGTGCAATACCCATAATATCGTGTCCAGCAAGTGCCAAAGGTATTACTTTTTCTTGTATGGGCGTAGGTGTAATATATCCCAAATCTTCGCAAGCACGCAAAAGTTGGGGATTTAAAGAAAAATCAGAGAAAAGCATGTTTCTAAAAGTTCAAAAGGTTTAAAAAGTTCAAAAAAAGTTCAAAAGCTCAAAAATTTTTAAAAAGTTTAATTTTTTAAACTTTTTTGAGCCTTTGAACTTTTGAACTCTTTGTTTCTTACAAAAGATATTTCAAAACGCTTACTTCTTTTGGACTAAGGAAACGCCATTTTCCACGAGGGACATCTTTTTTGCTAAGACCTGCGTACATTGTACGGTCAAGTTTTACCACTTCATAACCCAATGCTTCAAACATACGACGAATAACACGATTTTTGCCTGAATGTATTTCAATGCCTATTTCGTTGTCACTCAATAAAGTTGCTTGGTCAGCTTTTGCAAGACCGTCTTCAAGTTCAATGCCTGTAAGAAGTCTATCAAAATCTTCCATACGCATACGCATATTGATTTCTACGTGATAGATTTTTTTTGTTTCAAAAGATGGGTGTGTAAGTTTTTGGGTAAGTTCGCCATCATTGGTTAGCAAAAGCAAACCTGTGGTATCTCTGTCCAAACGTCCTACTGGATAAATTCTTTCATCACAAGCACCCTGTACCAAATCCATTACGGTATTGCGGTCTTCTGGGTCGTCAGTTGTGGTAATAAAGTCTTTTGGTTTATTGAGGAGAACATACACAAAAGGTTTTTCCCTTAATAATTTACCTTTATAAACGACTTTATCCTCTTTTTGTACTTGATAACCAAGTTCGGTTACAACCACATCATTGATGGTGATTTTTCCACCTTTTATCAATTCATCAGCTTCTCTGCGTGAGCATACGCCTGCGTGAGCAATGAATTTATTAAGACGCATCATATCGTCTTCTTTCACTTCTTCGTTTCTATCTTTTTTGTCAAATCGTGGCTTGCCTTTATCAAATCTGCTTTTTCTTTCAAAAGAGCCTCTTTCAGAGTTTTGGTTTTCATCTCTATCAAAACGTTTTTTCTGGAAATTACCTTCTGAAAAATTGCTTTTTTCACCTCTATCATCAAAAGATTTTTTTTGATAAGATGGTTTTTCGTAAGAAGATGACCTTTCACTTCTGTCTGAGTAACGATTTTCTCTTTCAAAACGAGGTTTGCGGTCATAGTTTTTCTTATCACCAAAACTACTTTTGTTGTAATCTGGGCGGTCTTGTGCAAGTTTTTGATTTTCTCTTTGAACTTTTGCAATAAATTTACTTGGACGTTTTTCTCCTTCGTTTTCTTCGCTTATGCGTTTTCTACGAGGTTTTTCGCTATAAAATTCGTTTGTTGAATCTTCTGTGCCTTTGAAATCATCATATCCTTCCTCTCCTGAGTTTCTTCTTTTTTTGAAGTACATTTTTTCCTCACCAGATTCATTGTCGTTGTAGGATTTATTGTATGATTTCCTTTCTCCACCTCTTTCTTCCCTGTCATCAAAACGTTTTTTGAAAAATGGTTTGTCGCCATTATCATTGTCGTATGATTTTCTTTCGCCTCCTTCCCTGTCATCAAAACGTTTTTTGAAAAATGGTTTATCGCCATTATCATTGTTGTATGATTTTCTTTCTCCATAAGATTTTCTTTCGCCTCCTTCTCTGTCAT
>JAAFIN010000267.1 GCA_013297825.1 Cytophagales bacterium | reverse complement strand
TGCTTTTTAATTTTTGAAATCCTTTGATTTCTATTTTGTCATTATTTTGTGTGTTTGTATTATTTCTAAAACCTAAGTTTTCTAAATTCGGAACATTATCAAGCAACATCAAATTAAAATCAGAATAACTCCAATACAAACTTTTTAAGTTTGGTAACTCATCAAGTAATTTATCTTCATTATTCTCACAATTCCAAAAACTTAAACTTTCCAAATTATTTAGTTGATAAATAAATGCAAGATTTTTTATAATAACATTTGTAAAATATAAAGTTTTAACTTTTGGATTAAATTGTGTGATTTCTGCTATATCAACTATTTTCTTTTCCTCCGAATAATCATAATCAAAAGATAAACTTTCTACATTAGGCAAATCTGCAAGTATAATATTATCAAAATTATTATTAGTAAGATAATATGATGTTTCTGCAAAGACATCTTTCTTTTGCGTTTCTTGTTTTTCTTTTAATGATTGATAATAATAATCATCTGCTTCAAAGTTTATGTTTTTCATAGAATGAGCAGGATATTCAAGGAAACTTCCACCTTCATCACCACAAGAAGAATCACTAAATTGGAATGTTTTAGAGTTTTTAACAATCACATTTTTTAATAAATGACCTTCATTAAAATTACAAGTAATTTCTTCAATAAAAGGCATATCAATCACTTCTAAAGTTTCAATATTGGTATGACTAATATGTAAATTTTTAATTTTTGGAAAGTATTTGGTAAAAGAAATATCTTTAAGAGGATTTTGAGAAATAATAAGCGTTTCCAAGTTGGGGAATATCACATCAGAAATAGGAAATTCAGAAAGATTATTCCCAGTAATTGATAAAGAACGTAATGTTTCACTTGTGTTTTTTAGGAAAGAAAAGTCTTTTAATTTACAATGAGGCAACCATAATTCCTCAAGTGGTACATTTTCAATTTCACAATTTTCTAAAATATTTGGGAGATTTACTAAACTTGTGCTGTATTTCCCATAAAAATAACCATTACCACGATATTGAATTTTTTTGAGTTTGGGGAGATTTTTTAATGAAATACTTTCTAAATGGTGTGTATATTTTTCATTAAACCTTATATACCCTTCGTAATCTTCCCAAAAAGAAAGTTCTGATAAATTTGGTAAATCACTTATTTTCACATTTTCAATTTTATTTCCAAAAAACCACATTTTTTTTAACTCTTTTGATTTCCATTCATAATCAAAATGTGTTATTTTATTGTTACTTAGATATATTTCTTCCAATTTTTCCAAATGAATGATTGGGCTTATATCTGTTATTTTATTATTTGACAAATTTAGTATTTTTAATTGGTGTAGGTTTGCTAAAGGTTCTATGTTGTTTATTTTGTTGTTGTTCGTGCCATACCCATAACTACTATTTGTATTTAGATTCTCTAAAAAAAACATATTTTTAACAAAATCTATACTTTGAAGATAACAATTTACAAGACACAATTCTTTTAGATTTTGAAATTGTGATAATAAATTTGTGTCAATATTAACATCTTCCTCATTTTGAGTGTATAAATGTCTAATAGTTAGTTTTTCTAAAAGATGAGGATTTAGGACATATTTTAAAAATTCAAAAGTTTCTATATTGTCTAAATTTAATACTTTTAGAGAAGGAAAATTTTGTAAAAAATCATTTTTTTTCATTCCTTCTCCTATGTTTATCGTCAAATTTTCTACGCTTTCAAGTCCTTCAAAAGTAACATTTTTTAAATCAAAATGAATGTCTTTGTTTCTCCAAATATTTAGTTTTTGTAAAGAAGGTAAGTTTTTAAGGGAACAACTTTCGCCAATAGAAATTTCATTTTGTATATTTTTCAAATACAAAAGATTGTGAATAGACAAATCGATAAAGAAATTAGAAGAAAAATCTACAATTTTAAGGTTGGGAAGTGCATTTTCGTTGAGATGCAATGTATTTATACAACAATCACGCAAAGACAATTCTTCCAAATTGTGTAAGTGGTAGATTTCAGAAATATCTTTTATTTTTTTATTACCTGAAATTCTTAATTCTTTTAGATTTACTAAATTTTTGAGTGGATTTAGATTTTCTATTTGATTTGAGGGCAAATGTAAAGATGTAAGTTTTGTAAGATTTTGTAATGGTGTAAGGTCTTGCAAACCACCTTCTGAAAGGGTCAAATCTTCCAAATTTTCTAATTTCGAAAGAAAATCATAAATTTTTACTTCGTCTGTTTCAACACTATTTTTAATGCGTAAAGTTTTGAGATGTATAAGATTTTCAATAAATGACAAATCTATACCTTTTTTATGTATATCAAGGTGTAAGGACGTAATCGTAGTAAGATTACTCAAACAATCCAAATTATCTATTGTACTGTTGTATGACACATAGAAATTAAGGTGTTTGAGTTTGGGTAAAAATTGTAAAATCTCCAAATCATAAAAATTACCATATCCTAAATCCAAATATTCAAGATTAGAAAGTTTTTTAAAAAAATTTGCTTTTTGAATATTCCCAAAAGACCCTATTTTTAGAAATTGTAAAGATTCTAAATTTGCTAAATCTTCATAGTCATTAGTTTGTATATCCAAAGACAATGCTTTTAAGTTTTTCAAATGTTGAAATACTGAAAAATCAGTTGTAGGATAATATTGTAGTTCCAAAGTTTCCAAAAGTGGGAGATTTTGAAGAAATGAAATATCATTCATTACCTTGTATGGTAAATGATAATAAGATGAATTACCTATCAAATTAAGTTTTTTGAGTTGTGAAGGCAAAAAATCAGGCGAAACAATTAGGATATTTTGACGTTCTTCGTAGATTTTGACTGTAGTGTCATCATACCTTTCGTTTTTTTGCCATTTATAAGTCAAATTTTCAGCATCATATTCATAACAATAATTTCCAAATATAACCGTATCTAACCAGTAAAATTCTTTTATAATTTGTAATTCAGATTCAGTGCCATTCAGCCCTAAATTCCCCAAATCTAAGATAGGGTTTTTAGTTTTTGAATTTTCAAATAAAATAGCAGAAAGAAGTTCTATATTTTGCATAAAATTTTATATAGGTTAAAAATTAAGAAATAAATGTAATTGTTTATAATTTAGAATTTATTTACAAAAATAACAAAAAATTAAACAAATAAAAAATTCCTAAAACCAAAATATTTTTAAAATATGTTGATTTTAGGAATAAAATTTTATTTCTGAAAAATTAAGAAAATTTACGCATAATCTTCCACAGGAATACACGAACAAACAAGATTTCTATCACCAAAAGCATTGTCAATTTTGGCAACTGATGGGAAAAATTTATTTGTTTTGAGATAGGGCAATGGATAACACGCTTTTTCACGAGAATATGGTTTTGTCCAATTTTCTGTAATAAGCATTTGGGCAGTGTGAGGAGCATTTACTACTACATTGTTACCTTGTTGTGCTTTTCCTTCTTCTATCTCACGAATTTCTGCACGAATTGCAAGCAACGCCTCCACAAAACGGTCAAGTTCTGCGAGATTTTCGCTTTCAGTTGGTTCTACCATTAACGTACCAGCAACAGGAAATGACACCGTAGGAGCGTGAAATCCATAATCCATTAAGCGTTTTGCAATATCAGCAACTTCTACGCCTACATTTTTGAAATCTCTACAATCCAAGATAAATTCGTGGGCGCAAGTGCCATTTTTGCCTGTATAAAGGATTTTGTATTCTTTTTCAAGGCGTGCTTTTAGATAATTTGCGTTTAAAATAGCTTGTTTTGTAGCTTGTGTAAGTCCTTTTTCGCCCATCATTGCGATATACGCATAAGAAATCGTCAAAATGCTTGCACTTCCATAAGGAGCAGAAGATATGGCAGTTGCTGGACTATCTGAAAGTTTTATTACGCTGTGATTTGGCAAATATGGTGCAAGGTGTTTGCCTACGCCAATAGGGCCCATTCCAGGCCCTCCACCACCGTGTGGAATACAAAACGTTTTGTGTAAATTCAAATGGCAAACATCAGCCCCAATTATCGCAGGAGCAGTAAGTCCAACTTGTGCGTTCATATTTGCACCGTCCATATATACTTGTCCGCCATTGTCGTGGATTAGTTGGCATATTTCAATGATGCTTTCTTCAAAAACACCGTGAGTAGATGGATATGTAACCATCAAACAAGCCAAATTATCTTTGTGTTTTTCTGTGTGAAGTTTTAGGTCTTCTACATCTATATTGCCCATTTCATCACATTTTGTAACTACTACCTGCATACCTGCCATTACTGCACTTGCGGGATTGGTTCCGTGTGCAGAGGAAGGAATAAGTGCAATATTGCGGTGTCCTTCACCTCTTGCTAAGAAATAATTGCGAATAGTCATAAGTCCTGCATATTCGCCTTGTGCTCCAGAATTGGGTTGCAAAGAAATCGCATCAAAACCTGTAACTTCACAAAGCCATTTTTCCAAATTAGCAAATAATATTTGGTAACCTTGCGTTTGGCTGGTTGGTGCAAATGGGTGTAATCCGCCCCATTCTTTCCACGTAACAGGAATCATCTCTGCGGTTGCGTTGAGTTTCATTGTGCAAGAACCTAATGCAATCATAGAATGTACTAATGAAAGGTCTTTGTTTTCCAAAGATTTCATATAGCGAAGCATTGCGTGTTCGGTGTGGTGCGTGTTGAATATTGGGTGCGTAAGGTACGCAGAAGTACGAGCAAGAGAAGCAGGAACTTCAAAATTAGTTGTTTTTGCAAATGTTTCAACTGCATTTTTATCAAAAATTCCTTTTGAGATTTTTGAAAAAATTTCACAAATAATTTTTATATCTTCTAAGGTTGTCGTTTGGTCTAAACTAATTCCAACAGAATTGTTATTATAACGGAAATTCATTTGGAAGTTTTCTTCTGCAATTCTTTTTAAATCATTTGGATTTTCTACTTGAATTGTAATGGTATCAAAATGATTTTTATTTTCAATTACAAAACCTAATTTTTCCAAACCAGCTTTTAATGTTGCAGTCAAAGCGTATATTTTTGAGGCGATTTTTTTCAAACCTTCTGCACCGTGATATACTGCGTACATACTCGCCATTACAGAAAGCAATACTTGTGCAGTACAAATATTAGAAGTAGCTTTTTCACGTCTGATATGTTGTTCTCTTGTTTGTAGAGCCATTCTATAAGCCTTATTGCCTTCCATATCCACCGAAACCCCAATAATTCTACCAGGAATTTGGCGTTTGTACTCGTCTTTTGTTGCAAAAAAACCAGCGTGAGGGCCTCCAAAGCCCATTGGTACGCCCAAACGTTGTGCAGAACCTACTACTACATCAGCACCTATTTCGCCAGGAGGCGTAAAAAGTGTAAGGCTCAATAAATCAGCCACAACTGCGATATAAATTCCTAATTCTTTGGCAGTAGCAAAAAAATCTTTGTACTCAAAAATTTCGCCATTGGTTGCAGGATAACCCACCACCAAACCAAAAATATCATTATTTGTTAAATCAACAGTTTGATAATTGCCCACCAATAAATTGATGCCAAGAGGCAACGCTCTTGTACGCAATATATCAATGGTTTGAGGGTGAAGTGTGTCAGAAACAAAAAAAGTATTAGCATTTTTGCGTTGTCCTTTGCGTGAAGCGTGTAGCATTGTCATTGCTTCGCCTGTTGCAGTTCCTTCATCAAGGAGGGAGGCATTTGCTATTTCCATACCTGTCAAATCCATTACCATTGTTTGGTAATTGATAAGTGCCTCCATACGACCTTGTGCGATTTCAGCTTGGTAAGGTGTATAAGCAGTGTACCACGCAGGATTTTCTAAAATATTTCTAAGAATAACATTAGGAACGATAGTGTCATAATAACCCATTCCAATAAAACTTTTAAAAACTTTATTTTGTTGGGCTAATTTATGAAAATCTTGCAAAAATTCCGCTTCACTTTGAGGATTAGGTAAATTCATTGGGTTTTTCCTGCGAATTACCTCTGGAATTGTGCGATTGATAAGCTCGTCCAGTGATTGCACACCTATTGTGTGCAACATAGTTGTCATTTCTTTGTGAGAAAGTCCATGATGACGACTTTCAAATGTTTCGGTTTCAAATACAGATATTGCCATTTTTTGAAAGGAATTCAGAATTTTATTTTGAATTGCAAATTTACGTGAATTTTCTTAAATTCTTTCTAAAAAAGTATTTGTA
>JAAFIN010000266.1 GCA_013297825.1 Cytophagales bacterium | reverse complement strand
ACAAAAATTTTAGCATAAAAATAAGTTTTGGTTATTTGTGGGAAATATTTTTTGAAATTCTAATCATTTTTAATTACTCAAAAATCTTACAAATATTTCAAAACTTTCAAAAAAAAATGAAAATAAAAAATATATGTTTGCTTTTAATGTGTAATATCACATTTTTATTTTGCTTTTAGCATATTCTATAATATTTTGAGGGATTTCTATTGAAAAATTATCATCAAACCACAATAATCCAAATTCAAAATAATAAGTATCAAAATTCATTAAATCATTGTTTGGTGAATAAGAAATTATTTTTGCTTTGTAAACGAAATTTGGTAATTTATATGGTTCGCCTTGTTTATAATCCATTTCCAAAGGCATTTTAATTTCTGTTGGCTCAACACAAAATACATTTTTTGATTCAGAAAAAAGGCTTGTATCTTCAATTTCGTTTGATACAATAATTTTATTAAGCTGTTTGGTTGGCAATCCACACAAGAGATTTCTGTAAGTTTTTTCTATTTTAATGCCAACCAATTCAAGTGTTAATGTTTCGTTTTTGTGGAGTATTTGGTTGGTCATATTTTATTTTAGGAATATTTATTAAAAATAGAAAAAAATCATACAAAGATTGAAACAAAGCAACCAAAACAATTTGAATATATGTTTTTGTAGATATTTTTTCTGTTTCATACATTGTTAGTATTATTTTATTTGTGTCAATAGAACTAACAGTTTCACCAAAATAACGTTTTGTCAACAAATCTGGAACTCTCCAGCTTGCTTCGTGATTTATCATTGCGGTAATTTCTTCATCTGTCATACCATCTTCTTTCATTTCTTCAATCTCATCATCTTCAAATATTTTTTGGCTCAAAATTTCTTTTTCTTCTGGTAATAAATTACCTTCATCATTAAAAACCTCTCCATCAGCACCATCTTTCATACGAATTTTTTGCCCTTTATTTATAATGGCATAACTATAAAGTCCAACTGTGCTATTTTCTACAAGGATTGCTATTTCACTATTTGGAAATGTATCAATAAAAAGTTGTTCAGTTTCAGTTTGATTTTTACCAAAAAAATCAAATGCTAAGTCAGGATGAACAATGATAAAACTGTCATTATAAAATCCTGTAAATAAGGTTTTTGGTTTGTTTGAATAGTCCAAAGATACTTCTTTGATTGGTTTATATTTTGCTAAATTTAATTTTATTAAGATTTCTTCTGTATTTGTCAATTTTGGAAATTTAATAATTATGTAACGTTTATTCCAAGCCATAATCTATGAATTTTATTTTGTTAAAAGATTTTTTTTAAATAATAAATTATACAACATTTTATTGTATTTTTATTTTCGTAAAAATAACAAAAAAAATGCTTTTCTGATGTAGAAAAGCGTTTCTTTATTGAAATTTATAAACTTCATTGTTGATATAAATGCTTGTGGTTTCATTTATAAAATTAGTCCACATTTCTATTTTGAAATCATCTTTGTTTGGGAATTTTAGGTTAATTTTGATGAATGGAGCGGTTTGATATGTGTGAGGCTCTATCATTTAAATTTTATAGATGTTCTATTACTTGAATTTCATAAACACCATCTTTGTCAATAGGTATATATTTGTTGTAATGAGTATCGTATTCTTCAATTTTTATGTTCCAAAGCAACTTGTGATAAATAGATAAATTATTTTCTCCTTCTGTTCTTTTGGCTGTAATGGAAATTTTCTTGTCTTTACAAATTTCAAAAGAATAAATGTTTTTTTCTCCAAATGAATGAAATAATGTGTCCAGTTGTTTTTTTAAAAATTTTGGCACATTTGAAATATCATAGCGTGAGTTGTTTTGGAAAAAATCATAACAATAATTATTGATAAGATAAGTTGAGTCTGGTTTATTGCTTAAAACTGCTGTATTTTTACTATATCTAAATTTAATTATTGTATCAAGATTGGTTTCTAAAAAAACTTTTAACTTCTTGTAATTGGCTATATTATCAATCACATTTTTATCAAATGAAGTATTGTGCATTGCTTGTTTTTTTTGTTCATTTGTTGCTGATGTTGGTATTATGAAATCACAAGAAAACATAACAAAAAAAAATAATAAAATAAATAATTTTGTCATAAAGTTAAATGTTAATAGTAGGTTAGGTTATATGAAATTAAAATCTCTCAAAAAATAAAAGATATTCAGTATTTGTGTTAATTTTTTCAAGGTGTAATATCACATTTTTATTTTGCTTTTAGCATATTCTATAATATTTTGAGGGATTTCTATTGAAAAATTATCATCAAACCACAATAATCCAAATTCAAAATAATAAGTATCAAAATTCATTAAATCATTGTTTGGTGAATAAGAAATTATTTTTGCTTTGTAAACGAAATTTGGTAATTTATATGGTTCGCCTTGTTTATAATCCATTTCCAAAGGCATTTTAATTTCTGTTGGCTCAACACAAAATACATTTTCCGATTCGGAAAAAAGGCTTGTATCTTCAATTTCGTTTGATACAATAATTTTATTAAGCTGTTTGGTTGGCAATCCACACAAGAGATTTCTGTAAGTTTTTTCTATTTTAATACCAACCAATTCAAGTGTTAATGTTTCGTTTTTGTGGAGTATTTGGTTGGTCATATTTCTTGTAGTTTTATTTTTGTAAAAATAATAAAAAAAATGCTTTTCTGATGTAGAAAAGCATTTTTTTATTAAAAGAAACAGCCAAATTGCTACGCAATGACAAATATAAGGTTTTTGGTTGTTTAATTTACCATTCATTATTCATCATTGTATTTGGCTGTTCCATTCATCATTTAACATTTATCATTCAACATTATTTATTCTTTCACCCAAATCTTCACATTTACAGCAGGCATATCAACTTTGAGGGCTTTTCCGCCTTGTATTTTTTCCAAAGATTTATTTTTGTCTTTTACGCCTTTTACGTGGTCTATTGTTTGGTTATTACCAATAAGTTTCCAATTTCCAGCAGGCAATTCAAAATTAAAATTATTAGCTTTTTCATCTACATTTATCAAAACCAACACCTGATTATTTACTACATAACCAAGTTGTGCAGGATTTTGGGTTTCAATCCATTGGTAATGATCCGCAGGAATTGCTTCTGCATTTCTAAAAACTTTGCCTTTTTCGCTTAATCTAAATTTATTCAAACCTTGCCAAAAAGCATACATTCCTTTAAAATCACAATAAATATCTTTTTCGCCTTTGGTTTTACCTACATTGTCCCAAAGAAAAAGGTTTGCAGTACGCATATTATAGGTATCACGTTTTCCGTGTAGGTATACTTTAATGCCTGATTTGGTTTGTTTTACGGTTTCTTTTAATTCTGCCAAACCTTTTGAACGCATTATTTCGCTTCCACCGTGTGTTACGATTGCACCTTGCGAAGTGTAAAGCAACACCGCTGCAATTTTGTAATTATCTTCATCTACGCCCATTCTACCGTCCCAGTCTTTGGTTGCAAATTGGTCAGCTAACGCCCAATTATCGTGAATATCCAAATAATTTATGCCACTAAGACAATTTTTTTCTTCTGGGAATTTTTTGGTAAGACCCAATTTTACTTTTTCTTTCATAGAAAAATCGCCACCTGCATAACCTCTGTCTTTTTTCTTGTCTGTTGGATTGCCAACTGTACCTTTGAAAGCGGTGCGTGCATCATCTTGGAAAAATGTAATTGGAGAATCAATTTTGTACCAATCCCAATCAGGATTCGCCTCAAAATTTGGGTCATTAGAACCAATCCAAGGCTCGCCATAAATGATAACATCTTCGCCCACTGCTTGACGCACTTTTTTCAAAGTTTGTTGGTCAACTTGTCCAGCAAGGTCAATTCTAAAACCATCAATACCAAATTCTTGAATCCAATGTTGGCATTGGTCAATTAACCAGCGTTGTGTCATTGGGCGGTTTTCGGTTTTTACTTCGTTGCCATATTCGCCAATGTGATTAAGGTTTTTGGTGCGATAATAATATTGTCTATCAATAGCATTAAAATGAAATAATAAATCTTGTCCGTCCATATTTTCTGCGGTGTGATTAGGCACAATGTCAATAATTACCGCAATACCTTTGTTATGAAAAGCCTGCACCAAATCCCTAAATTGATTGCGTTCTTCACCTATTGCAGTGCCTTTTTGGCGATAACGGTGTTCTACCGCAAAAGCGTGAGAAGTGCGATAACCCCATTCGTACCATTCTTTGTCAATGCCTTGTTCTTGCATAAATTTATCATCTTTGAATGATGCTTGCCAATCTTCGGACTGCCAATGCAAAAATTCTTGCACAGGCATAAGATGCACTACATTGATACCAAGATTTACCAAATAATCAAAACCAATAGGCTCACCTTTTTTATTTTTAAGTCCTATTTTGGTAAATGCAGGCAAAGTACCTTTCATATTGTCAGGAACAGGCAAAAGGTTTGTAAAATCTTCTACGTGTACCTCATAAGCAATTACATCTTGCATTTTAGGACGACCATTTTTGAGGGGAGAAGCAGGTTTTGTGCGTTCCCAAACCATTGATTTCCCAAAACTATCCATACTTACCCTACAATATGGGTCAGAAATATGAACAGGGTGCGTTTCATAAAAATAATTTCCTTTATCTTTTGAACCGTGTACCGTAAAATCGTAAAAAACGCCTTTCAGATTTTCATTTACAGTTGCAGACCAAACACCGTCATTGTCTGCTTTCATTTCAATAGTTTGGTAAGCATCTTTGTCGTTAGCATTTTTAAAAAGATATACTTTTACCATTTCAGCACGAGGCACAAAAACCCTAAATGTTGTGCTTTTGTTATCTGCAGAAATATTAGCCCCAAGTTCTTTGTCAGAATATAACTCACGCCACCAAGCGTCCCACGACACTACACATTTGAGTTTTTGGGCAGGAATTTCTAAAAAATAAACCCTCTTGATGTCAATGAATTTAGCAGGTTTTAGTAATATTTGAATTGCATTGTAAGGCAATGCTTCACTAATAGTGATTTCTTGCCCTTCTGCATTAGTAAGGCGATATTCTTTTGGCGAAAGCGGTCTTTCAAAACCTTCCACATACGCATAAATTGTCCCACTTCTTGTGATTTCAGCAGTCATTGAAGGCGGTTTTACGCCTTTCAAAAACACCAAATTTCCGCCTTGTTGGTTGGTAGCTTCCGCAGGAGGATTGAGCCATTCACCTTCATTGATGCGAAATTTGAACTCTGCGGAAGGAGGTAATTTTTCAAGTTTTGGGTTGTCAAAGGCAATTGCCCAAACCTTGTCTTTGCGTTCCGTGAGATTCCATTGAGCGTCTTGCATATCTGTACTCCAACCTCTAAAACTTCCTGTAACGACCACATTTTTTGGTTTTACATTATTATAATGTTTTGGGGCAAAAATAAAAAAGCATTTTTCGCCTCTTTGAGCATAACCCTGCAAAAGTTCAGCAGGGGAAAAATCTTGTGCGAGGACTTTGTTTTTTGCTATGAATGTTGTCATAAGAATAAAACAACACAAGTAACGTAAAAAAACGTGCATAAAAATTGTGTTTTTTTTGTGTTTTTTAAAAATAATAAAAGCTATGGAATGATAATATAGGCAATAATACAATGATTTTATTGCATTATTTTAATTTTTTTTATGAAAAAATCTTTACAAAAATAAAAATTATTTTAAAATATTAAGAACATTTGGCTAAAATCCTTAAAAAAAGCCTCATAAAGTTTTAAATATAAACTTTATAAGGCTTTTTTATATAAATTTAAAAAACTAAAAAAAGTATTATTCCAATCAACAAAAAATCAAAAATTATTTTTTGTAAAAAAATCAAAAAAAATGTAATTTTGTGAAAACAAACACAAAAAAATGGCAGAAGATTTAGAAGTTTTCATGAATCCATACACAGATTTTGGATTTAAAAAGTTTTTTGGAGATGAAGACAATAAAGATTTATTGATTGATTTCTTGAATGCACTTTTGGGCAATGAAGTCAAAATAAGTAATGTTAATTTTCTAAAAAACGAACATCTTGGCAAAAGAGAAACTGATAGAAAAGCAATTTTTGATATTTTTTGCGAAAATGAAAAAGGCGATAATTTTATTGTGGAAATGCAAAAAGCAAAGCAAATTTATTTCAAAGATAGAGCTTTATATTACACATCTTCTGTCATTCAAGAACAAGCC
>JAAFIN010000265.1 GCA_013297825.1 Cytophagales bacterium | reverse complement strand
TTTGGTTGTCTGACAATTTTTGTGGAAAAAGAAAAAACGATATTTTGTAGCACACACTTTTAGTGTGTGTCTTTGTCAAAGCCTCATTTAACTATGATTTCACACACTAAAAGTGTGTGTTACATTATTCTTCCACAAAAATTGTCATAGAACTATAAATTTGTGTGCAAAATTAAAGAATATTACAGAATTTTTTATAAAGTTTTTTTGCTAAAAAAATAAAATATAAAAAATTCCCTCTTTGGGGGTTAGAGAGGTTCATTCACCATTAAAAAAAACTTTTTATTCCTTTTTTGTGTTATTTTTGCAATAAAGAATGAATTAAAAATAAAATGGATATTTTTAAAAATAGGCATAAATGTCTATTCTATATATATTTTTATGTATAGCACAGGCATTTATGTCTGTGAAACGTCAAACATATCCAAATTAGAATTTACTCATTCCTAATTGAATTTAATTAAAAATTTTTATCCAAATAAAATATTATAAAAATATGGCTTTTGAATTAGCTCCACTTCCATACCCTTCTAATGCGTTAGAACCACATTTTGACCAAGCTACGATGGAAATCCATCACGGAAAACATCATCAAGCATACATCACCAATCTCAATAATGCTATCGCAGGTACTGCTCACGAAAGCAAATCAATTTTGGAAATTGTAACAGGTTTGGGGCGTGAAAATATGGTAGTTCGCAATAATGGTGGTGGTCATTACAACCATACATTTTTTTGGGAATCACTTTCTCCTAATGGTGGTGGAACACCAACAGGTGCTTTGGGTGATGCTATCAATGCAACTTTTGGTAGTTTTGATAATTTTAAAGCTGAATTTGCGAAAGCAGGTGCTACACGTTTTGGGTCAGGTTGGGCTTGGCTTTGTGTAAAAGATGGCAAACTTGAAGTATGTTCTACTGCTAACCAAGATAATCCGCTTATGGCTGATGCGGGTTGTGGAGGCACACCAATATTGGGCTTAGATGTGTGGGAACACGCTTATTACCTCAAATACCAAAATCGCAGACCTGATTATATTGGTGCTTTTTGGAATGTGGTAAATTGGACAAAAGTAGCAGAAAGATTTGCAAAATAAATGTTGAATGGTGAATTGTAAATGGTGAATGAAACAGCCATTTTTCATTTTTATAAAAAAAATCAAACCTTTGTATTTTTACAAGGGTTTGATTTTCTTGTTTTATTTATCTTGAGTAACGTCAAATAATAAATTTGAGAAATCTTGTGTTTTCAAAAATGTTTTTTCTTCTTCGTTTAATTGGTGTGTTCCAAATGCAAAATGTTCTTCAAATGTATTATTTCCTGGTTTTGGTATCATTTCTATAAAATGGATTTTTATTTTTTTTAAAAATCCTAAACTTCCTAAATCCAAAAATTGACCTTTTTCAATATTTCCTTGTTTTATTTTTCTAGCAAAAATAAACCCTCTACCTGTTATCTGAAAACAAGCATTGATTTTGAATCTTGCAACTGCATAATCTTCTGTTTCTTTGCCCATATTTCTAAAAAATAAAGTTTAAAAATTAAAAAAGCAATTTCAATATTTTCTGCCAAAAATTTACGAAAAAATGTTTTTTTTTATTTTAAAAAAGACTATTTTCTGCCAATGTCAAAAGACGATTTTCTGCTATTTGGGTATATTCTGGTGATATTTCAGAGCCAATCCAATTTCTATTCATTTTTTGGGCAATTTTTGCAGTTGTACCGCTTCCCATAAAACAATCATATACCAAATCCTGTTCATTTGTCCAAGTATAAATCTGGTCGTAAGCAAGTTGTTCAGGAAAAATAGCAGGGTGTTGAAAAGCAATTTTGTCTTTGGTTGAAATTCCGCCTCCTATTGAATAAAAAAATACATTTCCCATTTTTTTATCTTCTGTTCTTTCTATTTTTTCATAATTTAAAGTACCTTCTTTGCCTCTATTTTTCATATTGGCAATGCCTTTGTATTTTGTTTGCTCTTTTATGGGATTGAATGTATTTGGTGTGCCTTTTGAAAACGCAAACATATATTCAAAATGCTGATGATAGCGTTTTCCTGTGGTTGGCATAGGATTATTTTTGTAATAAATCATTGTATCGTGCAGATTAAAACCTATTTCTTTAAAAAATAAAGCCTGTTTAAAACTTGTAGCAGTTTCACTACCATTTTCGGTTTTATCACCTACAACCCAAATCAAAACAGCATTTGGTTTTAATATTCTAAATAATTCTTTGGCAATATCCTCAAATGCAAAAACATAACCTTTGTAATCTCTCAAATCATCATAAGGTGGGCTTGTAAGCACCATATCCACAAAATCATTAGGCATTTTGGACATTGTTTGTAGACAATCTTCGTTATAAATTTTGTTTAATTCCATAATAAAAACATTTTTTTTACACAAAATTAAACAAAAAATAAACATTTTTTTATGCTTTTCATAAAAAATATACTTTAAATCATTTTATTGATGTTTCATTTTTTATTAACAATTTCATAAAAAATAGGATTTTTTTTAGAAGTTTCTAATTTGTATTTTTGCAAAAAAATAAAATAAAAATTCAAAAACCGCAAAATACAAATTTTTATGAAAATTGGTATCCTCCGTGAAGGCAAAACTCCACCTGACCGTCGTACGCCTTTGTTGCCTGCTCAATGTATAGCCTTGCAAAAGCAATATCCTACACTGCAATTTTTTGTGCAAAGTAGTCCTGTGCGTTGTGTTTCTGATGATGAATATGCACAAGCAGGATTGCCTTTAGTAGATAATTTGGCGAATTGTGATGTGATTTTTGGCATTAAAGAAGTGCCTTTGGATTGGCTTATTCCCAATAAAACTTATTTTTTCTTTTCGCATACCATTAAAAAACAAGCCCACAATCTTCCATTATTAAAAACCATTTTGGATAAAAAAATAACATTGATAGATTATGAGTGCCTTACAAATGCCCAAAATGAACGCCTTGTAGCATTTGGACGATTTGCTGGTATTGTGGGGGCGTATAATGCGATTAGGATTTATGGCAAAAAATATAATCTTTTTAACATAAAACCTGCTTTTTTGTGTAAAGATTTACAAGAAATTCACGAAATTCTAAAAAACTTACCTCCTTTGCCTGCGTTCAAAACCATAGTTACAGGAAGTGGAAGGGTTGCAAAAGGTGCAATGGAAATATTGGATTTGGTGCTAAAAAAAGTAAGCAAAGAGGAGTATTTAACCCAAAAATTTGATTGTGCAGTTTATACCAATTTACATTCTTTGGATTATTACAAACCCATAAACGACAATATTAAAAGCGACTTTTATAAAAATCCACAAGATTTTTCTGCTAATTTTTTACCATTCGCACAAGTAAGTGATATGTTGGTTACTGCTCATTTTTGGGATATAAATGCCTCTCCATTATTTACAAAAATAGATATGAAAAGCAATGATTTTAACATAAAAATTATTGCAGATATTACTTGTGATATAAATGGTTCTGTGCCTTGTACGATTCGCCCTACTACAATTCAGTATCCTGTGTATGATTATGATGTGATGAATGAAAATATTGTGGAAGATGTTTATAAAAATCAAAATCACATTACAGTAATGGCAGTAGATAATTTGCCTGCGGAATTGCCTTATAATGCCTCTGAAATGTTTGGCGAACAACTCACGAAATATATTTTTCCTATTTTGATGGGGGTTTCTGATGACACAAGTATTTTAACACGTGCCACGATTACAGAAATGGGTAATCTGACTAAGAAATTTGAGTATTTGGAAATTATGAATTATGAATTATAAATGTTGAATGATAAATGTTGAATGATAAATGAAACAGCCAATACATCAATTATTATTATTTTAGAGCAATATGGCTGTTTAATCCTGCTAATCTTTTAATCCTAAAAATCCTGCTCTTATTTGGCTGTTTCATTCACCATTTAACATTCACCATTTACCATTAAATTTAATATTTCCCTTGCGCCCCTGCTTCTCCTTCGCAATGTTCGTTAATCATATCAGTAGCAGAAAAATAACCCATTTGGCGGGCTTTTTTCCAATCTTTGCAGGCATTTTTTTTGTCATTCATTTTCAAAAAAGCCATTCCACGCCAAAATAAAGCCTCTTTATCTTTGGGATTTACAGATAAGGCATTTGTAAAATCAGCGATGGATTTTTCAAAATCTTTGTCATAAAATCGTGCAATGGCAAGATTAAAATATACTTCTGTGAGATTAGGATTGAGTTCTAAGGCACGCAAACAATCTGCAACTGCTTTTTTGTTTTCGTTGAGTTTATAATAAATTTGGCTACGTTGGTGATATGCAATCGCAAAACGTGCATCTATTTTGATGGCTTGGTCGTATTTTTTGAGTGCCTTGCCATAATCACCTTGTGTAGTGAGTTCATCACCTTGTTCTAAAAGCGTTTGGGCAGATTGTGCATAATTTTTTTGTAAGAAAATTATACAAAAAAGAAGTGTGAAAAGTAATTTCATGTAGTCAGAAAACGGTAGTCAGTAGTCAGGAATTAGTAATCAGTAAAAAAGCAGAATTTTTAGGATTAACAGGATTAAAAACAGCCAAGTTATTACAAAATAATATTTGGCTGTTCAATTTATCATTTATCATTCAACATTTATCATTTGAAATATCTGTCCCATACAATTCAAAGCGTGTTGAATTTCTTGCATTGTTGTAAATCTACTAAACGAAAAACGAACCGCTCCTCTTTCTTTATCTACTTTCAAAGCACGCAACACGTGAGAACCTATTTCTGAACCACTTGAACACGCACTTCCACCAGATGCACACACGCCTTGAATATCCAAATTGAACAAAAGCATATCACTATCAGGGTGCGGTGGAAGGCTCACATTCAAAACTGTATAAAGACTATTTTCCAAATTTCCACTTTCACCATTAAATTTTACATCAGGAATGATATTTTTTAAGCCTGTAATCATTTCTTTTTTCAACGAAAGAATATAATTTTGGTGATGTTGCATATCTTGATAAGCCAATTCTAATGCCTTTGCAAGTCCTACAATACCATATACATTTTCAGTTCCGCCACGCATATTACGTTCTTGCGCCCCACCGTGAATATAAGGATTAAGTTTATTTTTTGCATTTAGGTACATAAAACCAACACCTTTTGGGGCGTGAAATTTGTGTCCTGCACCTATAAGACTATCAATTTTAAGGGTTTGGAGATTGTGGGCATAATGTCCCATTGTTTGCACGGTATCACTATGAAAAAAAGCATTAAATTCTTGTGCCAATTCTCCAATTCTTTGCAAATCAACGAGATTACCTATTTCATTATTTCCGTGCATAAATGTAACTAAAGCACGTTTTGGACTATGTTCTGCTAATAATTTTCTTAAATGGTCATAATTTATATTGCCTTTTTCATCTATTTCTACAAATTTTAATTTTATTTTACCTAATTTTTCCAAATATTCCAATGTATGCAGGACTGCGTGATGTTCCAAAGGCGTTGTAATTGCCAATGACAAATCCAATGCTTCTACGCTTCTTGTAAGCAAAAAATTATCTGCTTCTGTGCCTCCTGACGTAAAAAAAATCTCGGAAGGCGAAGTATGCAAAAGTTGTGCTACAGTCTTGCGAGCTTGTTCAATGGCAGATTTTGTAATACGACCCAAAGCGTGAATAGAAGAAGGATTGCCAAAATGATTTTCCAAAAAAGGCATCATCACTTCCAAAACTCTTTTGTCAATAGGTGTAGTAGCTGCGTTGTCCAAATAAGCGTGCATATATGTCTATAAATTAAGTTAAAAAATTGGGTATAAGTAAACAAAAAAACAATATATTATTTGGTTTTTTTTAAATTTCTTGTAAAATTTCTGCAAAATTACAAATATTTTTTTATAAAAAATAAAAATGTAATTATCTATTTTTGAGAAAATATTTTGTAAAAAAAACCTTAGGAAAAGAAATAAAATAAATTCATCTTATAAAGCCCTGAAAGGGTTTAACAATAGTAACCCCACGTGAAACGTGGGGAAGTAAAAGAGTAAGTTATTTAATTATCATTCCTTATCAATCATTTTTGATAAGGTTTTTCTATAAAAAATTAGTTTCTGTAAAATTTCCGTTGCAGTTTTTTTTTGAAATATTATTTTTTTTACAAGTTCAAAAAATCAGAGATAAATCTTGTGTCATTCTGAAAGAATCTGGCTGTTTTTCTGATAG
>JAAFIN010000263.1 GCA_013297825.1 Cytophagales bacterium | reverse complement strand
AATGGATAAAGATAAACAAAAAAAGGTAACAAGGAAAAATATAATGAATTTTTAATTTTTTATGAAAGATAAAAATTAACCAATTCTAAAAATCTAAAAAAATCAATTAAAAAGTAATAAAATAGGAAAAATAACCTAAAAACAGTAAAAAAAAGTTTAATTTTTGTTCTTTTGAGTAAAAAAGATTTTTTTTTTAATTTTGTATGCTAAATTGCGAAAATATTTTATGTGCTATAAAAATAAAATATTACGTGTATTACTGAAAAACGTAAAAAAGAGTAGGCAAAATATTTCTTGTGGGGTGTAACCTTAATTTGTAGAAAAGAGATAAAGGTTATACTTTAAAAGGGATAAAAAGTATCATTTTTAAAAATTGAAAAAATTGCTATTTTATCATTTTTGACCCTAAACAAATTAATTATAATAAGATACAATTCAACAAACAACTACCAAAACTCTCTTACAGAATTTATAAAAAAAATGAAGTTATATAATCAGTGTTCCTTATTTTTATGATAAACAAAAAATTTCTTTTTACATTTTTTATTGTTTTTATAACAATATACACGCCCAAGTATTGCGATTAGGGCTTGTCAATAGCAATTATGCAGGCACAAATGGTATTCATTTTAATCCTGCAAGCATTGCAGACAACCGTTATAGGTTTTATATGGAGTTGAGTAATATTGGCATTACAGCGAATAATAATCGTTATTTTTTCAAAAGAAGTAACAATTTTGAAACTCTTGATGTTAATGGTGACAGAGGAAAAGGCAATTTGGGGAATATAGGTTTTAATTTTAATCTGCCTGTTATCAATTTAATGTTTCAGGTATCACCCAAAGCATATTTTGGGCTTACTACACGCACACGCACTTATTTGAATGTAAATGGAATGTCTGAAACATTTTTTAGACTTTTGAAAGAAGAAGGAAAAATTACCAATTTTGATACAAACCAAAACTATTCAGGAAGCACAGGAAACGTTAATTTTAATAGTTGGTTGGAAATAGGAGCAACTTATGGGAGAATTTTATTAGCAAAAGACAATCATTTTCTAAAAGTGGGCGGAACATTAAAATACCTTGCAGGTGCTGGAAGTGCTAATTATACACTCAAAAAACTTGATTACAGCATCATTACACGAGCTACACAAGGTGGTGGTACTGAAAAAGTAATGCGTATCAATAATATGGAAGGCAATATTTCGTATAGTAATGATGATAAATTTGAAGGGGGTGATATATTATCCAACATTCAAGGCTCTGGTTTTGGTATTGACTTGGGTGCGGTATATGAATATCGTCCTAATCCTGAAAAATATACCTATAAAATGGACAACGAAACCCACGAAGACCGCAGAATGAACAAATATAAATATCGTTTGTCTGCTTCTTTGATGGATTTGGGATATATTCGTTACAATACAAGTGGTTCTCGTTCATACAACATCAATATTCAAAACCGTATTTTAACACAAACAGACATTGACAATGCACAAAATCCTACAAAAGTGGTAGAAGCATTGGGTATTCCATTAAATGATTATCAATCGCAATATAACGCTGGCTTGCCAACTGCTTTAAATCTAAGTGCAGATTATAATTTTTATAAATATTTTTTCTTAAATGCGACTTATATCCAAAATCTAAAAGGACAATTTAGAAGAAGTGCAAGACAACAAACTACTTTTGCACTTACGCCACGTTTTGAACGCAGTATGTTTGAGGTTGCAATGCCTATTGTGCTTTCTAATAACCTAAGTTCTTTGGATATGGGCTTGATGATTCGCCTCAATTTCTTTTATATTGGGTCTGATAATCTTTCTGTTTTGTATAATCCTAATAAATTTAGAGGAACAGATTTTTATATGGGACTTTCTATTCCTGTGCGTAGAGCCAAACGCCCACGAGATACAGATGGCGACGAAATATCTGATAAAATAGACCTTTGTAAAACTGATAAAGGTACTTGGGAACTCAAAGGTTGCCCTGACCAAGACGGTGATGGTGTAACAGATAAAGACGATAATTGTCCAACAGAAGCAGGAAAAGTAGAACTCAAAGGTTGTCCTGACCAAGACAATGACGGAATAATAGACAAAGAAGATGATTGTCCAACTGTTGCAGGTGTTGCTAAATTTAAAGGTTGTCCTGATACTGATGGTGATGGCATTATGGACAAAGAAGATAATTGTCCAACTGAAGCAGGAAAAGCGGAATTTAAAGGTTGTCCTGACCAAGACAATGACGGAGTAATGGACAAAGAAGATGAATGTCCAACCGAAGCAGGAAAAGTAGAACTTAGGGGTTGTCCTGACCAAGATAATGACGGTATTATGGACAAAAATGATGAATGTCCTACGCAAGCTGGCAAAATTGAGCTTAAAGGTTGCCCTGACAAAGACAATGACAGTGTAGCGGACAAAGACGACCAATGCCCTGACGTGCCAGGATTAAAAGAATTGAAAGGTTGTCCTGAAACCAAAAACAGCGAGCCTGTTCTCACACAAGCAGAAAAAGAAACATTGAAAGATGCTTTTGATAATCTTGAGTTTGAAACAGGAAAAGCAGTTATTGCCAAAAAATCTTTTGAAAGTCTCCAAGAACTTGCACAAGTCCTTATCAAACGTGATAAATACAAACTCGAAATATCAGGACATACAGACAATGTGGGCGTGGCTTACGCAAACCTTACCCTTAGCAAACAACGAGCTGAAGCAGTAAAAGCATTTTTGGTAAAAGAAAAAGTACCTGCTAATCGTCTCGTAGCACAAGGTTTTGGACAAACTAAACCTGTTGCAGACAACAAAACCGAAACAGGCAGACAAAAAAATAGAAGGGTGGAAATGAAAATTATAAAATAATGGTAAATGGTAAATTAAAACAGCCATTTTTACAAAACAATTGTTTTGTAAAAATGGCTGTTTTACTGATTCCTGATACCTAATTCCTGATACCTTATATCTTTTTTAGGCTAGTAGAAAGTTAATTTCTGTTAAATGTAAAATCACAGGCAACCAAATAAAATACTTCTGCGTATGTAATAAAAAGGAATTTGCGAAGTATTTGTATTATGTATTTCAAAAATTCATACTATTTATTTTAACTCTTTTCACATTTCTCCATTTAATGTATATGAACAACATATTTTATAATTTTCGCAAAGTTTTTGGTTTGGAAAAAGATAGCATTTTTTCTCGTCGTTTGTGGCTTTTTGTTACATTTTGGGCTATTTTTATGTTTTTAAAAAATTATGGAAGCCACAGATGCAAAAGTCTTAGAAGGATTTAGGAAAAATCTTTTTCACAAAAAATAAAAATATCTCCCAAAAATCAGATTTTTTGGGAGATATTTTTGGTTCTCTGACAATTTTTGTGGAAGAATAATGTAGCACACACTTTTAGTGTGTGAAAACATAGTTAAGCTTTGACAAAGACACACACTAAAAGTGTGTGCTACAAAATATCGTTTTTTTCCTTTTTCCACAAAAATTGTCAGACAACCATATTTTTTATGTAAAAAAATAATTCATAATCAACAATCCAAAATTATTTCCTAATAATCGCTTTCAAATCATTTTCATAGCCTTGAATAAGTTTTTGCATTACCTTATCAATGATTTGGTCAGTAAGTGTTGCTTCTTTATCCTCCAAAATAAAACTTACAGAATACGATTTTTTGCCTTCCCCTAAATTTGCACCTTCGTACACATCAAAAACATTTACATTTTTGAGTAGTTTTTTTTCTTTCTGCCAAGCCAAATCTGCAATTTGTTGGAAACTTACATTTTTATCCAAAACTATGGACAAATCTCTGCGAACTTCTGGGAATTTAGAGATTTCTTCATAATAAAGTCCTTGATTTTTTTTGTTAAAGATAAAATCTGCATCTATTTCTGCGTACCAAACATCAGTTTTGATGTCCATTTTTTTCAAAATACTTTTCTGAACCTTTCCAACTTGTGCAACCTCACGTTTTTGTACCAAAAATGTCGCTCCATAACTAAAAATATCATTTTGCAATGGTGTATTTTTGAGTTGTTCTGCACCAGATTTTTGCAAAATACCCATTACTGCCTGTGCAATGTCGTGGTATTGTGTAGGTTTTGCTTTGTGTTGCCAGGTTTCTGCGGTTTGGTTGCCCTGAATAAATATCGCAAGACGGTTTTTTTCGCTGTATTGTGCCAAAATTGGGTTTTTGCTTTGTGAATCTTGGGCTTTTTTAGGATTTTTTTTGTAAATTTTCCCAAATTCAAAGAGTTTTAAATCCGTTTGCCTGCGGTTTAAATTGTATGCTATCACCTCCAAACCTGAAAATAACAAGGTTGGACGCATTGCTTCCAATTCTTCGCTAAGTTTATTGAGAATAATTACGTTATTTTCTTGTGGAAAACTTGCCAAATTCGCCCAATAATCTGGTGTTGTGAGCGAATTATTAAGCATTTCCGAAAAACCCAATCCTACAAGGTGCTTAGAAATGCTAATTTGTGTCTGAAAAGCATCTTTTTCAGGGAAATCTGATATAAAATCTGCTGACATTGTAGCAGGCAAAGCAATATTATCCATTCCAAAAAGGCGTGCAATGTCCTCAATTACGTCAATTTCAGCATTTACATCTACACGATAATTGGGAACTTGTGCCAAAAATCCTTCTTCTGTATGTTCTGACAACTGTATATCAAGGTTTTTTAGGATATTTTGGATAATTTCTTTGTCTATTTTTTGCCCAATAACACGATTTATTTGTGCGTAACGCATTTTGATAGGTGTTTTTTGGAATTTATTTGGGTAAATATCCACGATTTCAGATGAAATTTCTCCACCCGCAACCTCCTGTATGAGCAAAGATGCACGTTTGAGGGCAAAAATTACCATATCAACGTCAGTTCCACGTTCAAAGCGGAAACTCGCATCAGTTTTCAATCCGTGAATTTGTGAAGTTTTACGCACAGAAGCAGGCAAAAAACACGCACTTTCTAAGAAGATATCAGTTGTTTCAGCATTTACACCAGATTCCAAACCTCCAAACACGCCAGCAAAGCACAAAGGCGTATGATTGCCATCACAAATCATTAAATCGTGTGCAGAAAGTTTGCGATTTTGGTGGTCTAAGGTTATAAATTCGGTATTTTCTGGGAGAGTTTGAACAATAACCTCGTTTTTTTGTATTTTTTTGGCATCAAAAGCGTGTAAAGGTTGCCCCAATTCGTGCAGAACGAAGTTTGTAACATCAACTATGTTATTGATGGGCTTTAATCCTATACTTTTTAGGCGATTTTGAAGCCAAGTAGGCGATTCTTGCACCTTTACGCCTGTAATGCTCACACCTGCGTAACGCAAACACTTATCTTGTGCCAATACTTTCACAGAAATAGGCAATTTTTGGGCATTATTTACCACAAATTTGTCAGTATTTGGTGGTGCAATCGCAATATCAAGCAACACACGCAAGTCCCTTGCTACGCCCCAATGCGAGGCTGCGTCAGCACGATTGGGTGTAAGCCCAATTTCTATAGTATAATCGGTTTCTATGCCAAAATAACCAGCCAAAGGCGACCCCAAAGGCAATTTTTCTTCCAATACCATAATACCCTCGTGTGAAGCACCAAGACCGATTTCGTCCTCTGCACATATCATTCCTTCGGATTCTTCGCCTCTAATTTTGGATTTTTTGATGGTAAAAGGTTCGCCTGTGGTGGGATAAAGTTCTGCACCAATCGTAGCCACTGCGACAACCTGCCCAACTGCTACGTTGCTTGCACCACACACGATTTTGAGCGGATTTTCTGCACCAATATCCACAGTTGTAAGATTAAGTTTGTCAGCGTTTGGGTGTTTTTCTTTGGTGAGGACTTTTCCAATAACCAAACCTTTCAGACCGCCTTTTATGGTTTCAAAAGGTTCAATATGTTCCACTTCAAGCCCTGACGAAGTAAGCATTTTGGCGAGTTCTTGGGGTGATTTTGTGGTGTTGATGTATTGGCGAAGCCAGTTGTATGATATTTTCATTGTTGGATAAATTTTATTTTTGGTGTAAAATTACCTTTGGTTTTTTATTTTAACAAAAAATAATTATTAAAAAGGGAATAAGTTTTTATTTTGAAATATCTATCAGTTGAGCTTTCAACTGATATTTATGTGTTTGTATTCTTTCGGTAGTTTGTTTAAAATTTAATTTTGTAAATTCGCTGTGTTCATAAAATAATAAATCCCTATCCAATGAAGGCAAAGCCCACGATTTGAGGGAAATTTTTTTATAAAAAAAATCAAAATTACGTTCTGTATTCAATATTTTGCAATAATCATCAACTAATACGTATTTAATTGGTAACAAATTTTCTTTTTTGCGTTTTTCTTGCAAATCAAAAAAATCTTTTTCGTTA
>JAAFIN010000264.1 GCA_013297825.1 Cytophagales bacterium | reverse complement strand
TAAAAATATGACAAAAATTTTAAATAAAAAAAAATATTTAATTTTTCTAAAAAAAAAAATGTATTTGGCTGTTTCATTTATCATTCAACATTTATCATTTAACATTAAAATCTTGCTCTATAAAAATTCCACGCTTTCACACGCATTGGTTTTTTCTTTTTTCCTACAAAAAATGTAGGAATTGTCTTTGCAGGAGCATTAAACAAGATTTTTTTAACCACAAAATGCAAATGCGCCCCTGTTGTCCAACCTGTATTGCCACTAAGTCCTATAATTTGCCCTTGATTTACGGTTTCGCCAAGTTTGACTTTTGCACCATTTTGCGAAAGATGATAATACATTGCGAATGTATTATCTTCGTGTAAAATAATAATATAATTGGCATATTTTGCAAATTCTGATTTTCTTCCTCCTTTGTTAGAAGTATCAGAAACCGAAATCACCATTCCACCTCTTGACGCTCTGATAGGCGTTTTTTCTCTCATTTTAAAATCCAAAGCGTGTTGATTTTTGTGTGAAAAACGCCCATTGTAGCCTTGTGGTACAAAATGTTTTGTTCCAATTTCGTAAGGCAACACATACAAAAAATTGCTATCTACTTTGGTAGCAGGCAATCCAAAATGTGCGTGATAATTGTAGGTAAATTTTTTGAGGGTTGTATCAGCCAATTTTACACTAAAACAATGATATTCTTTTTGATTTGGGGGAATAACAGTATATAAATATTCTTCTACTTTGTATGCTTTGTGCGTGTAAGTTATTTCAAAAATATGCGGAAATGACACCTGTATTTGCACAGGACAAGGGTGTGGATTGTCTGCATAAAATTTATATTCTTTGCCTGATTTGTATGCTGAAACTTTCAAAAATACATCTTGGGCAAAAAGTAATCCCCCAAAAGCCCCCCAGCCACCAAAGGGAGATAAAATTAGAAAATAAATAAAAAGTTTGATAAAGTTCAAAGTTTAAGGTTTAAAATTTAAGGTTTAAAGTTCAAGATTTAAAAAACTTACTGAATATTACACTCTTTCATAATTATAATTAATTTTCAAAAAAAATAACAAAACTTTTGGAGAGTTTCAAATCCTCCAAAAGTTAAAAATCGCAGGAAAAACTAATTTAATTATATAAAAATTATTGCAATTTTTCTAACCCTGTTTTAAGCCTGCGAATTGCCTCTTTCAAATCTTCATCAGATGCTGCGTAGGAAATACGCACACAATTATCAGCCCCAAACGCACTACCTTGCACGAGTGCAATATGAGCTTCATTTAATAAATACATTGCCAAATCATCAGAATTTTTGATGTGATAATCTTTATATGATTTTCCAAAATAATTGCTTACATCAGGAAATACATAAAAAGCACCATCAGGAACATAAAGTTTTAACCCTGTAATTTCTTTTAGTAATTCTAACACCATATCACGCCTACGTTGGTATTGGCGAGCCATTTCCAAAGATGGTTCATTGCTGGTGGTGATAGCAGTTAATGCAGCTTTTTGCGTAATAGAACACGTTGCAGAAGTGATTTGTCCTTGCAATTTATCACACGCATTTGCAAACCAAGTCGCACCAGCCATATAACCAATACGCCAACCTGTCATTGCATAACCTTTTGAAAAACCATTTATCGTAATGGTTCTATCGTGTATATAAGGAATTGACCCAATGCTAAAATGTTCGCCTGTAAAATTGATATATTCGTAGATTTCGTCAGCAATTACATAAATATTAGGATAATCTTTCAATACTTCTGCAAAACTTTCTAATTCGGTTTTGGAAAAAACTGCACCTGTTGGATTGGCAGGCGAAGAATACAAAACTGCTTTGGTGCGTGGTGTAATGGCATCTTTGAGTTGAGAGGCAGTTACTTTAAAACCATTTTCTAACGTACCGTGAATTAACACGGTAGTTCCTTCTGAAAGTTTGATAATTTCGCTATAAGAAACCCAATAAGGCGAAAAAACAATCACTTCATCACCTTTGTTAAGAAGGCACATCAAAGCGTTAGCAATAGATTGTTTGGCTCCTGTGCTTACTACAATATTTTCAGCTTTCCAATTAAGACCATTTTCTTTGTTTAATTTTTCTGCAATGGCTTTACGAAGTTCAGGAATACCAGCAACAGGCGTATAAAATGAAAAATTGTCATCAATAGCTTTTTTTGCTCCGTCTTTGATGTGTTGGGGCGTAGGAAAATCAGGCTCACCAAAATTTAATTTGATGATGTTATGTCCTTGTGCGGTAAGCTCACGTGCTTTTTTTGCCATTGCGATTGTTTCAGATTCAGCAAGGGCATTTACTCTGTCGGATAAGTGCATTTCTAAGAATTGAGAATTAAGAATTAGGAATTAAGAATGACTAATGTGCAAAATAAACAAAATATCATTAGAGTTTTTAAAATGAAGTCTAAAAATTGATAAAAAATATCAAAATTTTCAAAAAAAAGAAAAAAAATCCGTGAAAATCGGTGTTAATCCGTAAAATCTGTGTTCCAAAATGGTTTTATCCAAAGAACTTTATTAAAAATAAAATGATTTTGTTTATTTCTCTTTTAATTTTTTTGTATTTTAAATATAACAAAAACAAAATTTTATGCTAAAATACAATGTTTTTTTTCATTTAAAATAATACATTTTTTAATCATTTTCAATTTTGGAATCTTTTTTTGGAAATGCAAACGATAGCAATTTGACTTAAAATAAAAAAAGTACAATAATTTATAAAAAAAGTACAATAATTTATAAAAAAATTCTTATAAATTTTCTTATTTTAGGAAATTTTCCCATTTTAAGAATTTAAAAATCATAAAAAAATGTAACTCATTGATTATCAATACTTTACAAAAAATGGTAGATTTTTGGCAAAACTATATTTGGATTTACACAATACTAATTTTTTAAAATTATAAAAAAATAAAAAGCCATGCCTTCTCAAATTCAAACCTATTTTACTGTAATGTCTGATATATTTGAAAAAATCATTTTTGATGGTTTTGCTATACAAGCACAACATTGTCCAAAACACCATATTATTCATGCTACTTTTAATGGTGTAATTTCGGATTATGAGTGCGACCAAGTTTTTGAGAGAATGATAGAAGTATGCGAACAAACAAATGTTACCAAATGGTCATTTGATTTGAGTAATATGCACATACACCCACGTGATTTGGAGGATATTTTGACTTATTGGTTTCCACGTATGCACGCACAAAGTCAAGGAAAAGGTTTATACACGATTGTATTGCCTAATGACCTTGAAAATAGAAAACATTTTATAGAAACTTTTGAAAAAGGACTTTGTCGCAAAGGTTGTGCATATTATTTTGAAAATACAAAAGAAGCATATCACTGGCTCGCAGGACAAGGCGAACACAAAGTAAATGCTCCTTCACACGATATTGAAATTAAAAGAAACGCAATTTCTCAAAAATAAGAAAGTTCAAGGTTATCATTCCCACAGTAATAATTTTTTGCTGTGGGTTTTGTTTTTTTTGGATTTATGCACAAACAAAAGAATTTATGTTATTTTTGCAGTTACAAAAAACATTAATATTACCCTTTTGAATCTCTAAATTCCCCCTTTGGGGGTTAGGGGGCTTCTTTTAAACCTTAAACTTTTATGTCTGATATTCTTAGCATAGACCCTAAACTTGTAAGTGTAGGCGAATTTCACAATTATATGCTTGGTAGCATTGCACCTCGTCCTATTGCATTTGTGAGTACAATAGATAAAAATGGTAAAGTAAATCTAAGTCCATTTAGTTTTTTTAATGCTTTTGGGTCAAATCCTCCTTTGATGATATTTTCGCCTGCTCGCAGAGTGAGGGACAATACCACAAAACACACATTGGAAAATGTTTGGGAAGTGCCTGAAGCAGTTATCAACATTGTAAATTATCCAATGGTGGAACAAATGTCGCTTGCAAGCACTGAATATGCCAAAGGTGTAGATGAGTTTGTAAAATCAGGTTTTACACCTGCACCTTCCCAAAGAGTAAAGCCTCCTCGTGTGTTGGAAGCTCCTGTAAGTTATGAATGTGTGGTGAAAGAAGTCATAGAAACGGGCAAAGAAGGCGGTGCTGCGATATTGGTTATTTGTGAGATAATTTTAGGGCATTTTAATAAAAATTTTTTAGATGGAAATAATCGCATTATTCCCCAAAAAATAGACCTTGTGGGAAGAATGGGAGGCGATTATTATGTGAGGGCATCAGGAGAAGCACTTTTTGAAATAGAAAAACCAACCAAAAAAGTTGGGATTGGGGTGGATAGCATTCCTGAGAGCATTCGTTTGAGTGATGTTTTGACAGGCAATAATTTAGGAAAATTAGGGAATGTGGAACAACTTCCTACACAAGACGAAATCAATGAATTTGTAGAATTACACAATCTTAAAAATCTCAAAAATATTTATTCAAAAGACGAATTACAAAAATATATACACACCTTAGCAAAAAATTTATTAGAACTAAATCAAACAAGTGATGCGTGGAAAGTATTGTTATTTAGTTAGGAAAAAAGCCCCCTAACCCCCAAAGGGGGAATTTTAATTACAAATTAAAATCCTGCTAATCCTAAAATCCTAAAAATCCTGCTATGGTTTCCATTCTAATTGTCAATTATAACACCTTTGAACTCACTTGCAAATGTTTAGAAAGTATTTATAAATTTACCAAAAAACTTGATTTTGAGGTTATTTTGGTAGATAATGCTTCACCTGAAAAACGTGCAGATGAATTTTTGCAACTTTTTCCAAATATTATTTTGATAAAAAGCCCTGAAAATGTAGGTTTTGCCAAAGGCAATAACCTTGCACTTGCACAGGCAAAAGGTGATTATATTTTGTTGTTGAACAGTGATGTAGAATTATTGGAAAATAGTATAAAAATTTGTGTAGATTTTTTTGAAACTAATCCAAAAATAGGCGTGGTTTCGCCTAAACTTATTTATCCAAATGATATTCCCCAAAATATTGCCCAAAAATTTCCTTCTATACAATATGAATTAAATGAACTTTTGAGAATTTCACATTTTCAAAATAAAAAAAATAAAGCCAAAAATTTAGGCATTTATACTGACCACACACTTATCCAAAAAGTAGATTGGGTTTGGGGTGCATTTTGGCTTACAAAGCGTGAAATTTTGGATAAATTACCTCAAAAAAAACTTCCTGATACATTTTTTATGTATTTTGAAGATGTTTGGTGGGGTTACGAAATCACGCAACTTGGTTATGAGGTGTATTATTTTCCACAAACCAAAGCCATTCATTATGTATCAGCAAGTAGTGGCGGTGAGGCGGTTTTTAATGAAAAAAAACAAATACAAATTACTGAAAATGAAATTCATTTTTTGAAATTAAAAAAAGGAAAATTTTATACAAAAATGCTTTTTTGGTTGCGTGGATTAAAATTTATGAGCCTTCGCAAAAAACAATTTAGGGATTTGGGTTGGTTTTATTGGAAAATGATGCAGAAAATTAAATGATTTTATTTTTAATTTTTGTCAAGATTTGAAAACTTATTTAGCCCAAGCATTCCAAAAAAAACAAAAAAACCACGACTTAGTCCAAATCTCTGATTTGGATTTATTATTATGAAAGTTTCCGACTTTTTCTTCGTTGTTGATATTACAAAAATACTTTTGTAACTGCAAAAATAGCACAAAAACCCTTATAAAAACCTAATTCTTTTATTAAAGTGTATTTTTTTACCAACAACTCAGTGAATAAATCTTGCGTGTGGTTGTTGATAACAAAAAATGTATTTTGTTATTTTTTACTTTTTTGTTTACATTTTTCTAAATACTCAACAATGGACAAAATAAAAAAAGCACAAATTTTAAAATTTGTGCTTTTTTTTATTTTTACCAAAAATCTTGGCTGTTTTGTATTTTGTACTTTCCCCTGATACCTTTCTCCTGACAACTAAAATGTAATTCCCATATTATACAACACAAAAGCCCACGTATCAGCCCATTCATCAATAAGTTTGGAAGTTGGTTTTCCTGCACCGTGTCCAGCTTTTTCATCAATACGAATAAGCACAGGATTATTTCCTTTATGTTTTACTTGCAATTCAGATATAAATTTGAAAGAATGTGCAGGCACAACTCGGTCGTCGTGGTCAGCAGTTTTGACCAAAGTTGCAGGATAATTTATGCCAGCTTTTAGGTTGTGGAGAGGTGAATATTTCAAAAGATTTTTAAATTCTTCTTCGTTTCTTTCGCTTGAACCATATTCCACCACCCAAGCCCAACCAATGGTAAATTTGTGGAAACGCAACATATCCAAAACGCCCACCGCAGGCAAAGCAACTTTGAACAAATCAG
>JAAFIN010000262.1:3558-6534 GCA_013297825.1 Cytophagales bacterium | reverse complement strand
GGTTATCAGCGAAGAACAAGGTTACAAACTTGAAAACGCAACGATTGATTATCTTGGTCGTGCTGAAAAAATCACTATTGACAAAGACAACACAACTGTAATAGGTGGTGCTGGTAAAAAAGAAGGCGTTGAAGCTCGTACAAAAGAAATCAAAGCTCAAATTGAAAATACTACTTCTGATTATGACCGTGAAAAACTACAAGAACGCCTTGCTAAACTTGCTGGTGGTGTAGCTATTCTTTATATCGGTGCTGCAACTGAGGTAGAAATGAAAGAGAAAAAAGACCGTGTTGATGATGCACTTCACGCTACACGTGCTGCGGTACAAGAAGGTGTAGTAACAGGTGGAGGCGTTGCACTTATTCGTGCTTTGGCTTGTCTTGATGAAGTAAAACCTTTTAACGAAGATGAAAAAACAGGTATCAATATCGTAAGAATTGCTCTTGAATCTCCTTTGCGTACTATTATTGCAAACGCAGGTGGTGAGCCTTCTATCGTAGTGCAAAAAGTAAAAGAAGGTAAAGACGGTTTTGGTTATAATGCTTATACTGACCAATACGAAGACCTTATGGCTGCTGGCGTAATTGACCCTACTAAGGTTACACGTCTTGCGTTGGAAAATGCTGCATCTATTGCATCACTTATCTTAACTACTGAAGCGGTTGTTGCTGATATTCAAGAAGAAAATGCTGCACCTAATCCAATGGCTGGAATGGGCGGTGGAATGGGTGGAATGATGTAATTTAATGTTGAATGGTAAATGTTGAATGGTAAATTAAACAGCCATTTATTCATAAAAAAATAAAAAAAACTATTTTCTTAAAAAAGAAAATATTTTTTTTGTTTAAATTAAAAACTAAAATTTTAGTTGATTAAACTTAAACCTATAAGGTTTTAAAAACCTTATAGGTTTGATTATCAGTATTTTATAAGTAAAATAGTATTTTTAAAATGAAGTCTAAAAATTGATAAAAAATATCAAAATTTTACAAAAAAGGAAAGAAATTTGTGAAAATCTGTGTTAATCCGTAAAATCTGTGTTCCAAAATACTTTTATTTAAAGAACTCTAATATTGATTGAGATTGTTTTCTCAACAAAAATTGTCATACAACCTTAAAAATTTAATTAAAAAAATTTTTTCTCAAACAAAAAAAATGTATTTTTACGAAAATCTTGTTATGTTTTTTACAGATATTTTAATCTTTTAACTTTTTACTCTTTTTAACTTTTTAATTTTTACAAAAATATGAAACGTTTATTCAGTTGGCTAATTATTTTGGGACTTATTGGTGCGCCTATTTACTATTTTAAAGATAAAATTCAAGAACTTTTGCAAGGTAACAATTCTTCTTCCAATACTGATAATAAAAATAATGACCGAAATAATAACAAAAATGATAAAAATGACCGAAATAACGACCAAAACAATGACAATAAAAATGTAAAAGTAGATGAAACTTTTGCTTTGCCTGAATACAACAAAAACGATAAATATGTCATAAAACACGATTTTTATACACTGCATTATCGTCCTGAACACGGACAAGCGGATTGGGTAGCTTATAGATTGGAAGGTAAAGAAACCGAAGGTGACGAAGGTAGAGATAATTTTAGACCTGACCCAAAACTCGGTGCAGAATCACCTACGCCTACTGATTACACAAGCACAGGATTTGACAGGGGGCATTTGGCTCCTGCTGCGGATTTCAAATTTTCAAAAGAGGCACAAGTTCAATGTTTTTATATGAGCAATATGAGTCCCCAAGCACCTGAATTAAATCGTGGTATTTGGAAAATATTGGAGGATAAAGTGCGTCATTGGGCAAAAGAACGTGATGAAATATACATTGTAGCAGGTGGTGTTTTGGAAAAAGGACTTAAAAAAATAGGTAAAAAAGTGAAAATCAGCGTACCAAAATATTATTACAAAGTTATATTGGATATGAGCAACAAAAAAAATCCTGATGTGATTTGTTTTATGTTTGAAAATAAAGGTGGTTATGAACGCCTTGAAAGTTATATTGTAACAATGGAAGAAATAGAAAAACGCACAGGTATCAATTTTTTTCCAAAACTTCCTTCTGACATTGCCAAAAAAGTTAAAAAAGCAAAATATACAAAAGGTTGGTTTTAATGTTAAATGATACATCAAACATTCAAAATTTATCAGTAACAAAAAATAATATTCTGTTTGAAGTTGCATTTTGCTACACTTCAAATAGAATATTATTTTTTATTTTATTGATAAATTTGAGGAGTAATAAGTATTTTCAATAAAAATTCCCCATTTTTATCATTGTAGTTGTAGCTCATTATCACGCCATTTTCTCTAAAACTTTTAAGTTCTGGGCTTGTTTTTACTAATTGAATAAGGTCAGGCTCTAAATTTTTTCGTATGTATGTTACAAATAAATCTTTTTTGAGATGATTTACAAAAGTATAATTGTATTGCAATATTTTATTTGGTAAGGCAGTTACGCTGTCAAGTCTTATTTCTTTATCCACATTAACAGGGCATTTTTTATTAAGTGTGTTAGCTGTTTGGATAAGTGCCTTGTCAAGAGGAATTTGTAAAAATTGCCTAATTATTTGAATTATTACTACACTTATCACAATCAATAGCAAGATAATTGTAATTTTTGATTGTTTTTTTGTTTGATTCATATTGCAAGTATATTGAAAATTCCAAAAAAAACAGTTCTAAATACCTTGCTTTCAGTGGGAAATAAATATAAAATTGTACTGAAAAAAATTATTAGGAATGAATTAAAAATAAAATGGAAACTTTTAAAAATAGGCATAAATACCTATTCTATACATATTTTTGTATTTTTATATATAGCACAGGCATTTATGCCTGTAAAACGTCAAACATATCCAAATTAGAATTTACTCATTCCTTATTTTAGTTGATACAACAAAATCTTAGCTTCTACCATCATTTTATCCACTTCTTCCCTGCTTGTACCGTCATA
>JAAFIN010000262.1:0-3548 GCA_013297825.1 Cytophagales bacterium | reverse complement strand
TTTTTTTTGTAAATTAGAATTATTCTAAATAAAAAAGTTTAAGGTTCAAAAAGTTCAAAAGTTTAAATGCTCAAAAGTTTAAAGTGAAAAATAATTTTAAACCTTTTGAGCTTTATTTAAGCCCTTTTGAACTTTATTTAAGCCCTTTTGAGCTTTATTTCAATTGGTACAACAAAATCTTAGCTTCTACCATCATTTTATCCACTTCTTCCCTACTTGTGCCATCATAATAACCTCTAATTCTGCCTTGTGTATCTACCAAAATAAATTTGGTGGCGTGCATAAATTCAGGTGTAACGTTGTTTGTGGTTTCTTCGCCAGCATTTATTTTAAAATCGTGGTATGCAAGGTGATAAATATCTTTTTTGGGAGCGGTCAAAAAATGCCATTGTTGGGTATTTGCTTCATATTTTTTGGCGTATTCTTGTAAAGTTTTTGGCGTATCATTTTCAGGATCCACCGTAATAGAAACAATATTAAAATTTGGTTCATTTTTAAAGGCATCTTGCACCCTTTTCATTTCAGTACTCATACGTGGGCAAAGCGTAGGATTGCCACATTTGGTAAAAAAGAAATCCACAACATAGACTTTTCCAAGAAGGTTTTTCTGTCCAAAAGGTTTATTATCTTGGTTTGTGAAGCTAAAATCACGAATTTTGTGGTACGTTTTGTCCCATTTTCCATTTGCGTTTTTGGTGGAATCTGTGGGATAAAATATAGGCAAATCATAGTGATTTTTGGCAAATATTTGCAAAAAAAAGAAAAAACATACAGGCAAGATCAGCAAGACAACAAGAAGAATGTGTTTTGGTTTCATTGGATAAAAAGTAGTCAGTGGTCAGGTATCAGGTAAAAGTAAAATAACCAAAACCTAATATCTGTTTTTGTTAAAAAAATGCTTACGCAAAAATAAAATAAAATTTGGTGTTTTTCAAAATTAACACCAAGTTTTAGGATTTTGTTTTTGATTAGAAGTAAAGTTAAAATGGTTTCATCTTTTTATTTGGAGATTTAAGCACGCAGATAACACAGATAACCGCAGATTTTTTTGATTATTCAAACAAAAATGATTTTCTTTTTCAAAAAATAACGCTTGTATTTTGGCTATTTTGTATTTTTATTTTAAAAAAATCTTAACTTTGTATTCCAAATAATGAAAATACAAAAGGATTTATGCAACAGAAAAAAATAATTGTTTCTAACCATCTTTTAATCTATTTTTTGGGTATTTTTTTGTTAAATTTTCTAACAAATTGTGCTACAAATGATAGCCTTGCGTCACGCACTTACCACGACCTTACCGCCAATTATAATGCGTATTTTTTGGCACAAAATCGTATGGATTCTGTGGAAAATGCGATTTTTATGGCACGCAAAGAGGACTATAATCGTGTATTGGAGGTAATGCCTTTTCCAGAAGATACCGCCCAACTCAAAACTTACGACAATCGTATGAATGACATCATCAAAAAATCTGCGATTGTGCATAATAGACACGATAATAGCAAATTTTTGTTTAGGTCTTATATTTTGATTGGAAAAGCAAGATTTTTTCTAAGAAAATATGATGATGGCATCAACACGCTCAAATACGTAAATACCAAAGCAAAAGAAGATAAAGATAAACACAAGGCTCTTATTGACCTTTTTAGGATTTATGTGGAACTCAAAGACGAAAAATCTGCAGAATATGCCCTTAATACACTGCACAAACGCAATTTAGATGAAGAAAATAAAAGAGATTTTTATCTTGTTAGGGCTAATTATTTTCGTAAAAAAAATGATTATTTGGAAACTGCCAAAACGCTTGGCTCTGCGGTCAAATTGATGCGTAGAGGCGAACAAAGGGGAAGAATTTATTTTATTTTGGGGCAACTTTACCAAAAATTAGAACGTCCTACGCTTGCTTTCAAAAATTACCAAGAAGTTTTGCGTAATAATCCGCCTTACGAACTTGCATTTTATGCCAAACTTTATAGCACGCAAGTAACACAAATCAACAATGAAAAAGATTTGAAAAAAATGGACAAATATTTTAAAAGATTGTTGAATGACGAAAATAACGAAGAATACAAAGACAAAATTTATTATGAAATGGCACTTTTTTCACTCAAACAAGGCAATCTTCCGCTTTGTGTCCAACACCTCAAAACTTCGCTTATACAAACAGGTGCAACGCCTGCACAAAAAGGTTATACTTTCCTAAAATTGGGTGAATTGCATTACAAACCGCTTGCAAAATACGAAAAATCTAAAATGTATTATGACAGTACAGTGGCGTATATGTCCAAAAATGTAGAAAATTATAAAGCAATAGAAAAACGTCAACGTACTTTGAGCGAATTTGTGAAGCAATTAAATATTTATCGTTTGCAGGACAGTCTCCAACGTTTGGCTCGTATGCCTGAAACGGAAAGATTGGCGTATTTGGACAAAAACCTTTATCAAGAAGAATTTGCAAAACAAAGAGAACTTGATAGCCTCCAAAAAATAGCAGAAAAAAAAGCCCAAGAAGAAGAACGTAAAAAACAAAATAGGGGAACTCTCGCAGAAAATACCACAGGAAAAGATGCTACTTGGTATTTTGCCAATCCAAATGCAATGCTTTTGGGGCAACAAAATTTTATTAAAAAATGGGGAAATCGTCCTCTTGAAGATAATTGGAGGCGTGCCAGCAAACCTGCAAATCCTAATGCTGAAAATACCGCCAAAAATACTGAAAATCTTGAAACAGGACGTATTAGTGCGGAAATTTTGAGGGAACAAGCAATCAAAAAACGTGTAGAACAACGCAAAAGTGCCATTCTAAATGCCCTTCCTAAAACGCCTTCTGATTTTGCGGTTTCAGACAAAAAAATAGAAGATGCTTTGTATGAATTGGGAAAAATATATCGTCTTAAATTGCAAGAACCTCAAAATAGCATAGATTATTTTGGGAAAATGATACAACTTTTTCCTGCGAGTAAATACGAGCCAGAAGCACTTTATTCTATGTATCTTTGTGCCAAAGACCTCCAAAATGTGGAAGAAACCAATAAATACAAAGACCTTTTGATTTTGAAATATCCAAATTCGTCTTTTGCGAGGCTTATTACCAATCCAAATTACTTAAAAGAAGTAAAAGCATCAGACAAAGAAGTAAAAGCACTATATTATGATGCTTACAATCAATTTAAACTTACAAATTACACCAAAGCCCAAAGTATTTTGTTGCAAATTCAAGCAAAATATCCACAAAATTTGGTAGAGGACAAAGTAATTGTTTTACAGGTTATTCTTGCCCAAAAAATAGAAAATTACAAAGATAATCAAGCCCTAAAAGCTCGTTTGGAGGATTTTGTAAAAAAATATCCTGAAAGTCCGCTAAATCTTACCATCAAAAATATTATTCCAAAAATAAAATTGAAGAAATAAGGAACAAGATTACTCCACCCTACAATATTTGTTAAAAAATATAGCTAAAAAATCAATAAATATAACAAAAAGGATTAAGATTTTGAAATAAAAAAAAGAATTTGGAAATTTGTAAAAATAAAATCAATAAATTC
>JAAFIN010000261.1 GCA_013297825.1 Cytophagales bacterium | reverse complement strand
CATAACAAGCCTCTGCAGTTGCTCTTGTGGTTTTCCAATCTGTGGTTTGTTTTTGTTTGATGAGCCAAGTTTTCAAATCATCAACTGCTTTGTCATCTTTTGCCACTTCTGAAAAAAGTTCAATCATCAAACTTTGTGTTTCAATAGGTGCTTCATACCAATAATATCCACTTTCTTGTTTCCAATACATTCCCATTTCTTCTTTGTTGAGGCTTTTTTCTCTCAAAGATTTCAAAATTTTATTTGGTGTTGTGCTGTCTGAAAGTCTGTGCAATGAAAGCCCAATCATTGCCTGACCGCTCAAATTAAATGAAAGCCAATATTTTTGAGCTTGTCCTTTGTAATATGAAAATGCAGTTTCGGTTGATTTATCAATTTTCCAATCATTGATGAAAAAACTTCTCATATACAAATATTGCAACTGCAAATATCCAATGTGTTGGTCTTCCATTTTTAATTTGTGTTGTTTGCAATATTTTAAAAGTTCTTCATAATCTCTCGCAATTTGGCGGTCAAGGTATGAAACTGCTTTTTGAATCATTGCCCAAGTGTTGGCATCTTCACGAACATTTTTTACTTTTAATTTATCCAAATGTCCCATTCCTGAAGCAATGTGTTGAGTGATGTAACGGTCTTCTGGCATTCCTTCAAACCAAACCCAAGCACCAGAGGCAACTTGTTTTTTTTGCAATTTATCCAAAGCAGTTTGCATTTCATTTGCCATTCTGTTGAGGTCAAGCAAAACCCCAAGTTGTCTTTTGCGTTCTTGTTCGTTGTTTGCATTTCTCAACCAAGGCGTTTCTTCAATGAGAATATTTTTTAGTTCTTGATTTTTATCCAAATTTGACAAAAATGCTTCTGGTGTCAAGTTTTTCCATTTTTCAAAAACCTGTTTGATTTTTGGGGTGCTGTTTGCAATATGGCTTGCGATACTATTTGCATAATATCTGCTAAAAAGTTGTTCTGCACATTCGTAAGGGTATTCCATCATATAAGGAAGTGCCTGTACTGCATACCAAGCAGGATTTGAGGTAAATTCAACACTCAAATTGTGATGAACCAATGTTGTACTTTTATTTGAAACTAATTTTTCCAATTTAAAATTTTTGGTTTGGTTGCTTCTAATTGGAAGGGGCAAAGTTTCAGTTACCAACATTCTATTTGTGAGAACAGGCAATGTGCTTTCTTCACCATCTGAAAAATTATCAGCTTTTGCAACGATTTTGTAAGTTACAGCTTGTGTGCCAAGTGGAATTTCAATTTCCCAATTTAGGGCTGTACTTTGTCCAGCAAGCACTTCAAAAGATTTTTGTGCTTGGTTATTTTTCAACAAAACATCAATGTTTTTACCTGTTAAAGCATCACTCAAAAATAATTGTGCTTGACCTTTCAAAGTTTTATCTGAAAGGCTTGTGATTTTGGTTGAAAGGGTGATTTTGTCATTTTCTCTCAAAAATCTTGGGACATTTGGTGTAACCATCAACGTTTTTTGGGTTACAAGTGTTTTGGTGGTGGTTGCGATTTTGAGGTCTTTTGTGTGAGCAAGTCCAAGCATTTTCCAACGAGTTAAAGCCTCTGGCATTGTGAAATTTATCAAAATATCACCGTTTTCATCTGTGGTCAAGTGTGGAAAGAAAAATGCTGTTTCGGAGAAATTTGTGCGTGCTTTTATGCCTGAAAGGTCTTTTTGTTTTTCTTTTTCTAAATCCATAGAATAACCATCAACCGTTTTTGTCTTGGGAATAAACATCCTGAGATTGACACCATCTTTATCTAAACTTGGCGATTCTTCTTTTGCTTCTCCATTTTTTTCCATTTTTACATCTTCTTTGCTAATCATAGCCTTTGATTCAAGTTTATTCATTCTCACACTTGGAGAAGTAACAACTACATCATCTACCATTTCCCCCTCCAAACGCTGACGATTGCGTCTGTGATAATATCCTCCAAAATTATAATAACTCAAATAACTCATTTGATGATACCACGCTCCCCAACTATCAAAACTATGTGCAGGTGTGTATTGAGTAGATTTGTAAAAATCAAACGCAACAAGTGTAAAATTTAGATACCCAAAATCTTGATTGCTCCAAGCTGGTGTATAATAATAATCACTGCGAAGCCCCAAATTAAAACTATTACCTGCAAATTGGTCTAAGGATGCATCATAAAGTGTAGCAACCATTTCAGAGGCTATTTTTTCGCCTTTTTTGCCTTTTATTCTAATACGCCATTGGTCTTTTTGACCTGGTTCAAGTTTGTCCCTGAATGTTTCCCAAGAAATATCCATTTCACGTTCTGGGTGCAATACGATTGCGGTTGCATTTTGTTGATAAAATCTATTATGACGGGTTGTCATAAAATTGATTTGGTAATTATCATATTCTTTTTCAAGCAATATTTCTATTACTTTTTGATTATCATTCAAGGTCAAAAATTCTTGTTTTAATACTTTTCCATTTGCATAAATTTCGTATTTTACAAATAAATTTTCTTCGCTTGATGCAACCAATATTTTTGCTTTTTCGCCTGCTTCGCCACTTTCTTTGATGGTAGAAATATTCAAAACATCAGCTATTGTAAGTTTTGAGGCATTTTCATCATTTACTGTAACATATTGCACAGACTCTACGGTTTGTCCAAAGCTGTCTTGTGTGCTAAGTGTAAGTTTGTATTTACCTGCGGAAAGTTTTTTAAATTCTTCAGAAAGTTCTGCATTTTTTTGGGTATCAATTATTTTTTGGAAAATAATTTTTTCAGATTTCCAATTCAAATGATTGTTTTCATCATCATATACATCATTAGGAAGTAGTTTTTGCCATTGTTCTTGTGTGTAAATGTATTTTGTAGGACGTTCCCAATATTTGCTTTTAAATGCAGTTTTTGGTGCATTAAGTTTTTCAAAAGTAACATTTACTTTCGCATTTTCAGGATTGCCATTTAGATTTGTAACATTTATTTTACAAGTGTTTTTTTCGTTGTTTTGCCATTCTTCAGGCAAATTAGACGATAACAAAAGTGCTTGATAACCCACTTGTACGCTTGTACTTCCGCTACGTGTTTCGCCATTGATATCCACCACATCAGCATAAACCAAGTAACTAAATATTGGTTTTCCTTCTGGTGAAAAACTCATATCAGGAATTGCTTTGAATTTTACAAAAAATTCGCCTTTTTCGTTGGTTTTTGCTTCACCGTTTGCGATTTCCATTTCTGGCGTTGCAGTATAGCGATAATACCACCAATGCGAATATCTTGCTTGGCGAACTATGCGATATTTCACGGTTGCACCATCAATATTAGCTCCTGAAAATGCTTTTGCTGTACCTTTTGCGGTGATTTCGTCATTAAGTCTAAAAACGCCTTTTGTTACCTCAAAATTTACTTCAAATTTTGGGCGTTTGTATTCTTCTACATTAAATGATTTTTGAACGACAACGCTTGTCATTTGTGATACTTTCAAGGTTCCACCCTCTTTTAATGTAGAATTTTCGGTAAGTGTTGGGTTTAATTTGAGTAATTGGGACAAAACCATTCCGTATTGTCTTGCGACATCTTTTAAGGTTTGTTTTGGGGTAATGGTGTGGTCATAAATTGACAAACTACCAACTCTTAGGCTAAAACTTCCTGTCATTCCAGAAGCAGGTAATACAAACTGTCCGCTTATTGCACCATATTCATTGGTTTTTAGGTCAAGGTTGCTTATTTGTTGTCCATTGGCATCAAATAATCCTACTGCATATTCTGCATTAGGAAGTATTTTATTGATTTTTCCTTCTTTTTCTAATAAAATGGATTTAAAATAAACAGTTTGAGCAGGACGATAAATGCCTCTGTCTATGAATATTTCGCCATATCTTGCATTTTGGATTTGTTGGTTATATTTTGACGCATAAATATTGGTGTAATAAGTTTCTTCATTTTCATCAACGGTAGAAAAATTTGCTTCGCCCAATACATTCATAGAAATATAAGGTGCAGAACCGTATTTTTGAATATCAAAACCTTTTGTGCTGTTTTCGTAAGGCTGTAATATCATACCATTTTTATCAATGGTAAGCGTGTTTATTTTTTCTTTTACATACCTTTCTTGTCCATTGCCATTGTTATAATTGTAATAATGACGATAAATTTCTACTTTTCTGCCTGTAAGCGGTTGGCTTGTGTGGCGATTGGTTATGAATGCCTGAATGTCGCCATCTGTTTTTGTGTTGGTGGTAATGGATACATCTGTAACGGTTATGACAGTGTAAGCAACTACATTATCCACATAATTAAAATCTGCATTATTAGCCAATAACACCACATAAAAACCAATTCCCACGCCTGAGATTTTTTCTTGAATGCTATTTTCTTGATGGTCATTTTCATCTACAAGCGAAGTTTCCCATTGATGGATTGCTTTCATTTTTTTATAAAAATCAATCATTAGATTTTTTTTATCTTTTTGATTATTATAATTTTTTGTTACCCATTCGTTGTATTCTTTGCGTGTGGTTTTGATAATTTTTCCATACACTTTTTGAAGATTGCGATATTCAATAAAAACAGGAAAATTTTGGTTAGGAGCAATATATCTTTCTGCTTTGATTTGGAGGGCTTTGGCTAAAATACGCACATTGATAAGGTTTTTGCACATAATAGCACCTTTGCTGTCAGGGAATTTAGCAATGGCATCTTCAGCAATTTTCTTCGCTGTGAGGATTTTTTCCTTATTTTTTGGGTTGGTATGCACATTATATGCCACACCTTCGTTGTAGGCTTCTGACGCTATCAGATATTGAAGTTCGGTGTAAATAGGGTGTTTTTCGGTTCTTTTTGCAAAATTTTCTATGGTATTTCTCCAAATTTCTTTTTTATTTTGAAAAGTAGCTTTTCCATTTACCCAATTTATACGTTCAAGTTCCAATTCATAAGACGCAGTTGGTTCTGCATCTTTGAGGTGAAATTTCGTAAGGTCTTGGTAAATTCTTAATGCTTCAAAAGTATAAGAAAGTTCATCTTTGGTTTCTAATTTCAAACCTGCAAAAACACTACTTTCTGCCAAATATTCAGGTTTATCAATGGTAAATTGATATTTGGGTTGCGTAATATCCACGACAGCATTGCTAAGAATTTGGATATTATTATGTGCCAAAAAATCATACAAAGTAGGGCGTAATTTGCGACTTTCGTCTGTACCTTTTGCCAAAATATCAAAATATTCATCAATTTTGATTTTTTGCAAAAATTCAGGGTTTTCCAAAGATAATTTGGCGTATTTTAATGCTTCTTGCACTATTTTTTGTGAATCCCAAGTTTCAATATCTTCATTTTTGACATTGGTAGGGAGGCGTTCTGCAAATTGCCACCTATTTTGTTGATAATAACCCAAATAAAGATTTGCGCCCATTGCATACAAAAGCGGTTTTGCTTCTGGCAATGCGTCTTTTATTTCTTTGTCCAAATCATTAAGAGCGATTTTGGTATCTTTTTCATCATCTTGTGCCTTGCCTTTGTAGATGATTTTGTACAAAGTACTTTTGACTTGTTGGGGCGAATTTTTATCTGCTTTGGATTTTTGGTAGATTTTTTCTACGATTTCGTTGGCAGATTTTGGAAGACCTTGTTGTTCAAATTCGGTTACTTTTTTCCAATCGTCCTCATAATTTTTTTTCTGGGCAATAAGAGGCTGAAAACTCGCCCACATTATTCCCATAAGCCCTAAAAGGACTTTAAGAAGTTTGTTTTTGGTTGGCATAAGAATTTTTAAAGGTTTTTTAAGGTGTCAGGAATCAGGTGTCAGGAATAAAAAAAATGTTTGTAAAAGTTGATACCTGAATACTTACTACTGACACCTAACTACTGATACCTGACTACTGAATAACTATTTTATTAGTTAGTTATCAATGTTTTTCAAAATTATTACTAAATTTAACATTTTTTAAGGAATAAACAAAAAAATAAAAAAAAAGACAAACATTTTATAGATGTTTGTCAGTTTTTGAAAAAAATCAAAAATTATTTTCTTTTCTAATTCTTTGAACTTCTGACAAAGGTAATTTTGTAATTTTTACAATAAATTCGTCAGTTGCTCCTTCCTGCATCAAAGCAATCGCAACTTCTTCTTGTGTTTCAATTTTCCCTTCAATTTTTCCTTCAATGCGAGCAGTTTCCGTAACATTGTGAATATCACGATAAGTGTTAAGGCTTTCTTGGTAAAGTTCCATTTGTTCTGTGGTAAATTTTGAGATTTTTGCAATTTCAAAGGTTATTTTCTTTTCTAATTCTTTGAACTTCTGACAAAGGTAATTTTGTAATTTTTACAATAAATTCGTCAGTTGCTCCTTCCTGCATCAAAGCAATCGCAACTTCTTCTTGTGTTTCAATTTTTCCTTCAATTTTTCCTTCAATTTTTCCTTCAATTTTTCCTTCAATTTTTCCTTCAATTTTTCCTTCAATGCGAGCAGTTTCCGTAACATTGTGAATATCACGATAAGTGTTAAGACTTTCTTGGTAAAGTTCCATTTGTTCTGTGGTAAATTTTGAGATTTTTGCAATTTCAAATGCTTTCAAAAAA
>JAAFIN010000260.1 GCA_013297825.1 Cytophagales bacterium | reverse complement strand
TAAAACAATATTCTTGGGAATTTTTATCAATATTTTAATTTTATTGAATTTTAAAATATTTGCACAAAATATAAAAAAACAACCAAATCAACTTAGTTATACCGAAAAAAATGTAAAAACTAAAAAGCCCCCCAGCCCCCAAAGGGGGAGTTCTATTGGGCTTTTAGACACTACAACCAGCAAATTATTCACTGAAAAATTAGTTTTTCCTTTGCCAAAAGGAAAATTATTATATGAATATGGCGACAGAAGCCCAAAAAATTTGAATAACATCAAAATCAAAAATTTGGGCATAGACATTATACAAACCCACGAAAATCATAGTAGAATTATTGCAGTTGCAAGCGGAAAAGTGGTGCGTATTGTAAAATTGAAAGATAGAATTGGGGAGGTAATTGTGATAAAACACCAAGATTTTTTTTCGGTGTATGCACACACATTGCCATTATTTAGCCTCAAAAAAAATAAATTTGTAAAAAAAGGGCAAACAATAGGCTCTGTAGTTCCTGATAAAAATCAACAAAGAATCATGCATTTTGAGATTTGGCACAAAAAGAAAAGTGTAAATCCTATGCAATTCTTCAAATAAAAGTTCAAGGTTTAAGGTTTAAAGTTCAAGGTTTAAGATTAAAAAAAAGAATACCTAATAAATAACTTGATGATTTTCCAACATTTTTCAAAAAAATGGTCTGCACCGTAGTTTACGAAGGTCTGACCATTTTTTTGAAAAATTACAAAACTCATATTTTATTTAATTTTAATTTTTAAATAAAAAAAAGGTAATTTTAAAAATGAATTAAAAATTATATTGATAAAAACATTCATAATTTATAATTCATAATTCATAATTAAAAAAGACTTATGTTAAAAAACTTTCTTCGTGTCATACAATTTGCCAAACCTTACTATGGATATAGTTTTGGTTTTTTGGTGTTTTCTGTGTTTTCTACCATATTTGGTATTTTGAATTTGGGTTTATTGATACCACTTTTGAATGTACTTTTTAATAATGTAACTGATGACGCATTACGTGGTATGCTCGTAATGCCAGAATTTAAGTTTGAAGGAAAATATCTTTGGGAATTGTTCAATTATTATTTTGCACTTACAGCCCTCAAATATGGCAAATTTTATACGTTGATGTATGTATCTTTTATCATTTTGGGGTCGGTTACGCTTACGAATTTTTGTTATTATATGACAATGATGATGTATGAAGGTATTAAAAATAATGTGGTGCGGAATCTTAGACAAGCATATTTTGATAAAATTTTAAACCTGCACATTGGTTTTTTTGCTAACCAACAAAAAGGTGATTTGATAGCAAGAGGTATGTCAGACGTGGCAGAAATTGAGGGAACCGTCATAAGGATTTTAGATGTATTTTTCAGACACCCTGTTGCAATTATTTTGTATTTTATCGCACTTTTTAGAATTTCTTTAAATCTTACTTTATTTACGATTTTGGTTATTCCTTTGGCAGGTGGAATGATTGCGTTGATAGGTAGCAGATTACGCAAAGAGGCAAATATTACCCAAAATATTATTGGGAGTATGAATACAATTTTGGACGAAACACTTACCTCCATCAAAGTCATAAAATCTTATAATGCAACTGAATACACACACAATCGTTATAAGAATTTTTTGAAAAATTTTACAGAAAGTCTTTTTGTGTCTGCACGTGTGCGAGAAATTGCTTCACCACTTTCTGAAGTAATGGGTGTTTGTGTGGTAGTTGCGATATTATTGTATGGTGGAAATTTGGTATTAAATAATCAATCTTCTTTGTCTCCGAGTGCATTTATTACCTACATTATTATTTTTTCGCAGGTTTTAAGCCCAGCAAAAGGTTTTTCGGTGTCATTTACCAATTTGCAAAGAGGTATTTCTGCTGCGGATAGGATTTTTGAAATATTGGATTTGCCTGAAGAAATTATAAATGTACCAAATGCCAAAAAAATGGAAGAATTTAAAGATAAAATTGAATTTAGAAATGTATCTTTTAGCTACAAAGAAAATGCACGTGTATTGGAAAATATAAATTTTGAAATCAAAAAAGGGCAGGTTGTGGCACTTGTTGGAAATTCAGGAGGCGGAAAAAGTACCATTGCAGATTTATTATCAAGATTTTATGATGTAAATGAAGGCGAAATTATCATTGATGGCACCAATATTAAAGAATTGGATATAAAATCACTGCACGACCACATTAGCATTGTTACACAAAAGCCATTACTTTTTAATGATACAGTTTTTAATAATATTGCTTTTGGACAAACTAATGCCACACAAGAAGATGTAGAAAATGCTGCAAAAATTGCAAATTCACACGATTTTATTATGGAAAAAGAAGGCAATTATCAAATGAATATAGGCGATGCAGGTATTCAACTTTCAGGCGGACAAGGGCAAAGGCTTTCTATTGCGAGAGCAGTTTTTAAAGGAGCTGATATTCTTGTGCTTGATGAATTTACGTCTGCATTAGACCCTAAAGCAGAGCAAATGATTCAGAAAGATATGGATATTTTGATGAAAGACCGAACCACGCTTGTCATTGCTCACCGTCTTAGCACCATTCAAAACGCTGATTTAATTCTTGTGTTAGACAGAGGCGTGATTGTGGAAAGAGGCACACACAACGAACTTATCAAAATTGAAAATGGCGTTTATAAAAAAATGGTGGATATTCAGCAGTTAAATAGGTAATAATTATGAATTATTGGTTATGAATTATGAATGAAACAGCCAAAGCAATTAAAGAAAAAGGATAATTTTTTTCCAATATTTTTCAAAAAAATGGTCTGTACCGTAGTTTACGAAGGTCTGACCAATTTTTTGAAAAATCGCAAGGCTCATATTTTAGGTTCTCTGACAATTTTTGTGGAATGTGTTAAATTTATCCTTTATTTTTAATATAGAATATGGATAATCAAACCTATAAGGTTTTCAAAAACCTTATAGGTTTGTAACTCCACAGAAATTGTCAATGCTGAAAATTTTACTTTTATTTGGCTGTTTCATTCATAATTTATCATTCATAATTCATAATTATCATTTCCCTCTTACAACCCCCAAAACCCCCACAAATTGCAATCCTGCAACCGTAGCCATTGCACCAGCGATAGAACCATTAAGCCAAACCGCCAAAAAATACCCAAAAATTGCACAATTTACACCAAATAACAAAGCCAAAACAATCATTTTCTTCAAATCGTGTGTAAGAAGATACGCAGTAGCAGGTGGCACCACCAAAAAAGCCATCACCAATATTGCACCAACCGCCTCAAATGCCAAAACAGTCATAAGTGACACCGCACTCATCAACGCATAATGCCAAAAAAGCACCGAAACGCCCAAAGAAGTTGCAAAAACTTCATCAAAACTTGTCAAAAAAAGCCCTTTGTAGCCAATCCACACAAATAAAAGTATTCCTAAAAATAATAAAAATAACCGCCAAATCGTATAAGGAATTTCTAAAAATTTGTCTTCCAAAGGAATATACGCTATTTCGCCATACAAAACACAATCTTGGTCTAAATCAATCTGACCAGCCCACACCGAAATCAATATTACCCCAAAAGCAAATAATGTGGTAAATGATAAGCCAATAGATGCGTCTAAGGGCATTTTTCCTCGTGTGTGTAATGTTTCTATCAAAATCGTAATGCCAACGCCAAACACGCCAGCACCTATTAACATAAATCCTGACGCTCTGCTTTGAGCCAACCAATACGCCAACACAATACCAGGCAATACTGCGTGAGAAATGGCATCACCTACCATAGTCGCCTTTCGCAACACCAAAAAACTACCCAACAACGCCCCACACAAAGCTACTAAACTTCCTGTAAGCACAATAAAAAATGCGTCCATCTTGCTTAAACCTATAAGGTTTTTAAAATTTCCTTTGCTTAAACCTACAAGGTTTTTGAACCCTTACAGGTTTGAATACACAAAAAAAATGAAAATTTAGCCAAAAAACAATTTTTTTCTAAAATCATTTCTATAAAAAAGTGCTTACAATCATTCATTTTTTTACATTTATAAAGAAAATGTAAAAACTTAATTTAATATATTGATTATGCCCCACTCCTCCAAGCTTATCCTAAAACCAAATAAAATTCTGTTTAAAGTTTAAGGCGAAGCCAAACTTGGAACGGTTTTTTTGCAAGTTTTTAACTTGCGTTTTGCAAAGCAAACCTATTGCAATATCAAGGAAATGAAAATATTTTTGTGTGATTTGTGATTGTTTTTTTATGGTACGCAAGTTGAAAACTTGCCAAAAGGCAGTTCCAAATTACGCTACGCTTGAAACTTTAAACAGAATAATATTTTAAATTTAGTACAAACTTGGAGGAGTGGGGTAATCATTCCTGCTAATCCAAATGTAGCCACAAGAACTGTAACAGATGTAGTTATTACTGCTACTTTCCCAAGCACTACTACAAAACGACCAAGTAATTTTAGTGTAACATACAAGGTAGGTGGAATACAACAGCAACTAAGACCAATTTCAAACCCTTAAAAAATGAGTATATGAAAAATTTTGAAGAACTTAGCTTAGAATTAAAAAATGACATTTTTTCTGAAATAGCAGGAAATAAAAACTGGGATGTCATAAAATACACCATGAGATTTGACCCTGCTGGAAGTGGTAGTGGAGGTCTCATTATTTTGTTTTCAAATGACAAAGAAATAGAACGAATATTGCACAAGAAATGGAGTGATTTTTGGCATACAACAAAGAATATAATAGGTTCTACAAAAATCAACAAAGGTACTCTTATCATCTATCCAGATGGTCGTTATGAGAGCAATTTTGAGTGGGACGAACAGGCACATTTGAGTAATTTGGTGGGGGGTATTCAAAGTTTTATTTCTTTTATAATAGATGAATTGATACATAAAATATCACAGGAGTTTCCTAGTGAAATTATTTTTTGGAATGAAGCTATTTTGACTATATTTTTTTCACAAGGGAAAATACAACCATTACAAATTAAGGTAAAAACTCAAATGAGAATTATTGAATACACTATTTTGGTAAATAATGTTACTTATGATGAATCACCTTGGTTATCAGAACAATTTGAAGAGATGTATAAGCTGACTAATGAAGGAGAACTCAAAGGAAAATTATCAGAAAAATGGAATACACTTGTTATTTGTTGGGATTTAATTGAGCATTTTGACTTAGAAAAACACGTTTCTTTTGAGTGGAGAGAAGAAAACCAGTTCTTCTAAGTGTTCCTAAAAGCCTATAAAAAAAGTAAGTTCGTTGAAGTCTTTAGACCAAGGGTGTAAGGAAGAAAGTAATGCGTAAAAAAGCCCAGTTCTTCTAAGTGTTCCTAAAAGCCTATAAAAAAAGTAAGTTCCCCTAATGTTCCAAGTTTATCCTAAAACCGAATATAATTCTGTTTCAAGTTTTAGCGAAGCCAAACTTGGAACTGCTTTTCTTGCAAGTTTTCAACTTGCGGTTTGCAAAGCAAACCTACTGCAATATCAAGGAAAGGAAATATTTTTGTGTGATTTGTGATTGTTTTTTTGTGGTACGCAAGTTGAGAACTTGCCAAAAGGCAGTTCCAAGTTACGCTACGCTTGAAACTTAAAACAGAATAATATTTTGAATTTAGTACAAACTTGGAGGAGTGGGGGTTAACTTTCAAGCTATTCTAAATTACGTACAGGAGGTTAACCGTGAAATTATTAAACGCTAAAAATTATGGAAAAAGTAAATTTAAATAAAATAAAAAAAAAATTAGAAAATATTTCTAAAGAAGATCTAATTATTCTTTGTGAAAAAATTCTTAATAAAGAATTTACCTTAACAAATTCTGCTGAGTTTGAATTGTATTGTTATAATACAATATTATCGATAGAATATGGTATTTATCGAGATTTGGAGGTAAATGTTTTGAATTTTATGGGACTTGATAACATACCTAAAAATATCAAATTTTATCAAAAAATGCACACTATGAATTGTGCTTTCAACAATATTTCTTTTTTACCACAAGAATTTGAAGAATTACCAAATTTACACTCCATCTGTTTTGGAAACAACTTATTTTCCACCTTTCCGAGTGTGTTGTGCAATATGCCTAACTTGAAAGGTATAGATTTTTCAAATAATAAAATTTCCGATATTCCTAAAGAAATAGGCAATTTAACCAATTTAACGCATTTATTTTTGGGCAATAATGAACTGAATGAGCTACCCAGCACAATAGAAAATCTAACAAAAATAGAACATATAAGCATAAACGATAATAAGATATTGTCACTGCCTAAAAAAATAGGTGACTTGATAGAATTGAAAAGTTTATATGCTCAAGGCAACCAAATTACATCACTTCCTGATTCCATTCAAAACCTTAAAGAACTTGAAGATTTATGTTTATATAATAATTCAATCAATGAAATAGAACAAGAAAAAATACGAAAGTGGTTACCAAATACTAAAATTGTAACTATTTAGCCCTTTTGAAAAAAGGAAAAATTTTGATAAAGGTTAATATTTTTGAGTGTTTGAAAAACGTTAAGTCCATGTTTTTTGATGGTGTCAATAACACTTTGAATACGAGCA
>JAAFIN010000026.1 GCA_013297825.1 Cytophagales bacterium | reverse complement strand
ATTATGGAAATGCAATATTCACGCATTGACAAAATAAAAATGCGTATTGATGAGGATTTTTGGGATAAAATTTTGAATGACAAGGAAAAAAATAATGCAAAAAGTTTAAAAAATTTAAAAAAATAAAGCATAAAAAATCAATGATAAAACTCGTAGAATGTCCTCGTGATGCAATGCAAGGCTTGCACGATTTTATTCCAACCGAAACCAAAATTGCGTATTTGAATACTTTGCTCAAAGTTGGTTTTGATACATTGGATTTTGGGAGTTTTGTATCGCCCAAAGCCATTCCTCAACTGCGTGATACTGCGGAAGTGTTAGAAAAATTAGAACTCAATCCAAATACAAAATTATTGGCAATCATTGCCAACCAAAAAGGAGCAGAACAAGCCTCTGAATTTGCACAAATTGATTATTTGGGTTATCCTTTTTCAGTTTCTGATATTTTTCAACAACGCAATACCAACAAAACCCTTCAAGAATCATATCCATTGGTAGAAGAAATTTTAAATATTTGCCAAAAAACCAATAAAAATTTGGTGGTTTATCTTTCTATGGCTTTTGGAAATCCTTATAATGAACCTTACAGCCCTGAAATCGTAGAACAATGTGCTGAAAATTTGGTAAAAATGGGCGTAAAAGTGCTTGCTTTGTCTGACACGATAGGCGTTTCCAATCCTCAAAATATTTCAGCGTTGTATGGGCATTTATTCCAAAAATTCCCAAATACTGAAATAGGCGTACATTTGCACAGCATTTCAGACAGAAAAACTGTTTTTGAAAAAATAAACTCAGCGTACCAAGCAGGTTGTAGGCGATTTGATGGTGCGATTAGAGGTTTTGGTGGTTGTCCTATGGCAAAAGATGATTTGGTAGGCAATATGGATACCACATTTTTGGTTGATTTTTTTGAAGAAAAACAAGAAATTTTAAAGAATTTTTCTAAAAATGAATTTCAAAAATCTTGGGAAATGGCTGGAAATGTGTTTAATTAGGAATTATAAATTATGAATGAAAAATTATGAATAAAAAATTTTAAAAATAGAATATAAAAACATATCCTTTTGCACCAAAATATAGAAATATGTATAGAATAGGCATTTATGCCTATTTTTGAGTTTTATCACAAAATAATGGAATTACAAGACCTTTTAGTAACACCTTTTTTCTTATTGTTGTTGTATGGTTATATGTTTTCACAACGCAATCGCATAAAAGACCCTGTTATTCGTCAATATTATATACCTGCATTTACTGCCAAAATGATTGGTGGAGTAGCATTTGGTATGATATATTATTTTTATTACAAAGGTGGTGATACTGTGCGTTTTTTTGACGAATCAAAGCATATTTTTAGGGCTTTTATGGATTCGCCTTATTTGGGCTTTCGTTTGATAACTTCGCCTGTGCAAGATGTAAGTGCTGATATATTTCAATACAGCAACCAAATACTTACTTATACATTGGGAGATGCAGGTACATATCACGTAATACGTGTAATAGGTTTTTTTGGATTTTTTACTTTTAATACTTATTCATCTATTGCGGTTTTATTTAGCACAATAAGTTTTTTTGGTATTTGGCGAATGTATCTGGTATTTTACAATATGTTTCCACAACTGCACCGACCACTTGCTTATGCAGTTTTTTTCATTCCTTCTGTTTATTTTTGGGGTTCAGGAATCAACAAAGAAAGTCTTTGTATGGGAGCTTTGGGGTATTTATTTTATTGTTTTTATTTTGGATTTATTTTAAGAAAAAAAATATTATTAAATACTTTTGGCGTAATCTTATTTTCATTGATATTACAAGCCATCAAATTTTATATTTTAGGGGCGTTTTTGGTGGCAGGAATGTTGTGGTTATTTTTGCAATATCGTGCTTATATCAAATCACCTGCCTTGCGAGCAATAGCATTGCCTTTGGTAATATTGATGGCATTGCCTGTTATTCTTTTAGGTTTGAGAGGTTTGGCAACAGATAAGCGTTATTCTTTGGAAAATATCGCTTCTACTGCCAAAACTACCACAGATTGGCTGAAATATGTCGCAGAAAAAGAAGGTGGTAGTGTGTATAATTTGGGCGAAAATGATGGAACAATGACAGGGCTTTTGCGACTTGCTCCTGCTGGTTTATGGTTGGGGTTATTTCAGCCTCACCCTTGGCAAGCACGTAATCCTGTAATGGTATTGTGTGCATTGGAAGCGTCTATATTTTTATTTCTTACTTTTAAGATTTTATTTCAAATAGGCTTAATACGATTTTATAATCTTTTGCTTTCAGAACCTATTACATTTGGTTGTTTGGTGTTTGCAATGCTTATTGCGGTAGGTGCTGCGATTACAAGTGCCAATTATGGAACAATGGTGCGTTATCGTGTGCCTATGATGCCATTTTATTTGAGTATGCTTTATATTTTGCGTTATAAAATTAATGGAAATGTGAAATTATTTTAAAAAAGGTGTTAGGAAAAAGGTGTCAGATGTTGGGAGAAAGGTGTTATAAGTAATGTGAATAGTATTATTCTTTTTCAGAAAGAAATATCTTGCGACTATTAGTATTTTTTAAATAAAGTCTAAAAATTGATAAAAAATATTAAAATTTCACAAAAAAGAAAAAAATCTGTGAAAATCTGTGTTAATCCGTAAAATCCGTGTTCTAAAATAGTTTCATTTAAAGAGCTTTATTAAAAATCAACATTTTTTTAATACTTTTGTATAAATTTTTAATTAAGAATAATTATTAGTTAAAATACATTCCTAATTTTTATAAAAATAATGCAATCTTATACTTTACCCAAAATCCAAGAAAAACTTACAGAAAAAGATATAAAACCTACACAACAGCGTTTGATTATTTATCAAGCCTTGTGTGAAATGTCTTTTCACCCTACCGCAGAAGAAGTTTTTGCTAAAATTCGTCCTCAAAATCCTACCATTTCCTTAGGCACAGTGTATAAAACCTTAGAACTTTTTTTGGAAAAAGAAATTCTTAAAAAAATTCCAACAGAACAAAATTTTGTGCGGTATGACATCAATACAACACATCATCACCATATTTTTTATGAAAATACCAATGAAATCATTGATTTTGAAGATGAAGAACTTAATAATTTATTGGTAGATTTTTTTGCAAAAAAACAATTTCCAAATTTTACGCTCAAACAAATTCAGGTACAAGTAAATGGCACAAGAAGTTAAAAAAAGCAAAAAATCATTTTTTAGAAAATGGTTTTTTGTTTTTTTTTGAATAATTATCTCAATTTACACAAATTAAAGCACATACATTAGAACACACAAAGCGTGCAGTATGAATGAACAAAAAAAATTTTTTATTTTTTTTTATTTTTTCTAATTTGTCAAAAAAATTAGTTTTTAGTTTTAAATATTTAATTACAATGTTCATTATGAAAAATTTTATAACTTTTGCTTTGATTTATTTATTTTTTGCCTTTTCAACAGTTTTTGCCCAAATGAAAGCAAATATTTCTTCTGAAAAAATGGCAAATGGTAATTCTCAAATATTTGTGGAAAATCCTTTTCCTTGTGAAATTAGCGTGGAATTGGATTTTTTTGAAAAAGAAAATGTATGTGGTACAGTTGAAAAAACCATTATAGTAAAAGCCAACACAAAAAAACAACTAATTTGTACAGTTTCTCCTTGTAACAAAAATAAAAAATGGGCTTGGCGTTACAAATGGTTTTATTATTTGGGTGATATTACCTCAAGAAATCATAATGATAGTTTTGTGTACGACCTTCCTTACAGTAGTGGAAAGTCTTATAAAGTAATGCAAGGCTATTTTGGAGAGTTTTCACACAAAGACGAACACGCTATTGATTTTGATATGCCTGAAGGTAGCGAAGTGTGTGCTATGCGTGAGGGTATTGTAGTTGATATCAGAGAAGATTCTAACATAGGAGGCAAAGATTTAAAGTTTGCAGGTGATGCCAATTATGTGCGTATTATGCACAATGATGGTACTATTGCAGATTATTTACATTTTAAACAAAATGGCATAGTGGTCAAAACAGGGCAAAAAGTAAAAACAGGACAGCTTATTGCATACAGTGGTAATACAGGTTTTAGTTCAGCCCCTCATTTGCACATAGATATTCGTTTTCCTGCTAAAGGTGGAACTAAAAAAAATACAGTTGGTGTAAAATATCGTGTAGCAGGCAACAAAATAGTAAATGAAATAAAAAGAGGTGATAATCACAAAAAGCCTTAAATTAAAGGGGAAAGGTATAAGTAGCAAGGAGAAAGGTACCAGGGGAAAGTAGTAAGGGAAAAAATATAAAATTCTATTGTCAAAAACAAAAAATCCTTTGAATTTTTAAAAAATTCAAAGGATTTTTTTGAAATTTACTTTTGTATTTTGATGTTTTTTATATTTTTAGACTTTCTCCTTGCTACTTTCCCCTTACACCTTTTGTATTTTTATACTTTTTGTGTTTCTTGATTTTTTACCTCCATTTTTAATTCTGCAAAAGATTCTTCAAAACATTGCATAAACATATCCATATCAGGCACAATATCAGGCGTAGAAGTTGCAGAAAGCGAGATTTTCCCAGCATAACTAAACACAACCAACAGCAAACCCAATCCGTCAAATAATGGAGCAGTTCCAAAATGGCTTATTACTTTTGCACCATTCAAATACAAAGGCATTGGAGGCCCTGGCACATTGGTAATAACAAGATTATAAAATGGGCTATGTGTTTCGGACAATTTCATACTTGTATACAAGCGTGAAGCCAAAGATGCCAACGTAGAAGGGATAAAATTCATTAGTTGGTTAGCACCTACTGCTTTGCTGTATATTTTAGAATTGCGTGAGCCTTCGCTGATAAGTTGCAATCTTCTCAATGGATTGCTTTCAACTGTTGCCAAAGACACCAACATTGCAGAAACTTGATTACCCGCATTTTTGCGTTCATCTTCTTGGCGTGTAGAAATGGGAGCCATTGCAACAAGTGATTTTTGGGGTAATCTTTCTTGTGTTTTGAGGTATTTTCGCAATGCACCAGCACACACCGCAAGCACAATATCATTCACAGTAATATTAGGAATGGCATTTTTGATGCTTTTGATTTCTGCCAAATCCAATTCAATACCGCCAAATTTTCGTCCTGCGTTGATACTTACATTAAAAGGTGTAGTAGGTGCAGTAAAAGGCAATGGTGGTGCTGTAACAGATTTTTCATATACTTCTTGGGCAAGTTGAATGGTATTTCCTACGCTTTCATAAGCGAATTTAGCGAATTTTAGAGGCGTACCAAATGCTTGAAAGAAATTATTTGTCAATAATTCTGCATTGGTAGGTATGCGTTCAGCTTCCCAATAATCAGGTGTATTTACTTTTTCAGGTGTAGGCGAAAGACTAAATAAATTAGCCATCATTTCAGCACCAGAAACGCCATCTATGGCAGCGTGATGAACTTTTGTAATAAGTGCAAAAGCTCCTTTGGGTACATCTTTGATATTTTCCAAACCTTCCACAAAAATCATTTCCCAAAGCGGTTTGTTTCTGTCCAAAGTCCTTGAAAATGCTTGTGCTGCTGCCTCACGCAATTCTTCCATACCGCAAGGCTTTGGCAATGCAATATGATACAGATGATTATTGATGTTAAAATTGGGGTCTTCTATCCAATAAGGGTGTCCAAGCCCAAGCGGTGAAAATACAACCCTTCTGCGAAATACTTTGGAGGAATATAATCTGGATTCTATGTATTGTTTGAACATAGAAAACGTCATTTTTTCGTTGTCTGGTGGGCTAAGAATGTATATTCCGCCTATGTGCATAGGGCTTTTGAAGGATTCTAAGTAGAGAAAAGATGCGTCTAAGCCTGTGAGTTGTTCCATGTTTGGGGTTTTAAGGGTTAAGGTTCAAGGTTTAAGGTTTAATTATTTTTTAAACATGCAACAATGAAAAAGGTTAAAAAAATATTAAATACTTTTCTTCGCATCATACAATGCTTTTTTTTGTTTTCCTATTTCTGAAATAATAGGATTTTCGCCATATTTATTTTTTATTTTGCGTATAATATCTTGAGCATTTAATACTAAGATTACGTTTTTTTGATTCATATATTTATCGTTTTGAGATTTGGAATAAGAAATAATTAAATGAAAAATCAGGTTTTTCAGGCTCTGCATCTTTATTTTTAAATGCTAATATTTTATAATCAGTTTCAATCAAAAGTAAATTATCATAAATAATTTTTTGGTATAATTTAGTTCTTAAAGGTGTGCTTCCTTGTATGTCAATTAATGCGTGTGGTCTTTCCACAAAAAAATCACGCATTGTTTGAATAACAGTTGCCAAAACTTTTATAGTATCACCATTATTGGAAACAGATTTATCACTTATGTTGTCAGTTACACTATCATAATCTCCAAAAGCCAAATTATAATGATTTGGAGCAATTTTTTCATAAATTACCACTTTTGTAATAACACCTTTTTTGCCTTCGCTGAAAAAGACATAAAGAAGTTTATCTTGGTCTGCGGTATATTCATATTTTTCTGCATTCATATTACAAAAATAAATAAAATTTATTTTAAAAAAAAGAAATCATTTTGTAGTATTTTTTTGCCCTAATCTAAGTAGAGAAAAGATGCGTCTAAGCCTGTGAGTTGTTCCATGTTTGGGGTTTAAGGTTTAAAAGTTTAAGGTTCAAGGAGGAATTTGTAGGTTTTTGGGTAAAATTTTTTATGCAAATTGATGATTGTGTAGAAAGGATTAAATAAAATGTTTTATATTTTCTCCAAATTGAACATTCTCATTTATTACAGAGAAAGGTATTCTAATTCTATCAATATTGAGATTAACCCAAATATCATTTTCCTTGTAATCTGAAAATCTGTCATTTGAGATAATTATCGCATTTTCAGTTTTTGCAAAATTGATTATAAACTCATCTGCTTTTGTACCAGCAGGAGATTCATGATAATAAGATTCTTGAGTCATTTGATTAAAAGCATCTCTATCCTGAATTCTATGTTGTAGAGATTTATCTGCTATGACAATGATATTTTCTTTTGAAAAACCTAATTTTTCAAGAGCCACAACAGCAATTAATATATTTGTTGTATATGGTTTTTCCTTACTATTATATGCTATGTTGCTTCCATCTAAATATACTTTTTTTTCACTTTTTTTAAGTGTTGCTAATTTTTCAAAATATTCGCCTTCCACATCATATTTCCCTATGTGTTTTACAATATCATTTTTTTGTAAAAAATCTTGTAAATTACGCTCATTATTGATAGTTATAGAATACATTTCATTTTTTTGTAAATCACTTTCATTATTAACAGTGACTGAATACAATACTTCATTTTTTTGTAGATCCTGCTTAATTTTATTACCAAACAATTCATTTAATTTTGCTTTGTATTCTTGATAAATTTTTGAAACGTTTTTTTTACCAATAGGCAAATTTTCTAAATAATGAATGAGTAACAACTCATCATAATTTTTATACAAAGTAGTTGGATATTTTTCTGACCAAATATAAAATTCAATTTCTTTTTTTGTGGTAAATCCTTTTTCTTGAATTTCATAAAAAATTGAGGCATTAGCCAAATCAAGTTCTTTTGCACTTAAATAATCTTTAGCATTTATAAACCCCAGTCCTAAAGAATCATAATAGTCATTTCCATTTTCATATCCCAACTGAAAACCTTTTTTTAAGTCTTTAAATGTTTGATAATTTATTTGCTTCGCTTTATTATAAACATCTATTATTATGGATTTCACATCATAATTACGCTCACGATAACCCATAATTTTCTTTATCATATCCAATAATTCCTGGTCAGTTTCAGTTGGACTTTTTGTTATTGGGTCAAAAAAACCATTTTCACATATATTAAAGTATTCTTCATAATTCACAAGTTTTAAATCCTTTGCTATTTTATTATAATAATTTTTAAAATCTTGAAAACCTTTTTTTTCAGCATCCAAATAATCTTCTATTGTATAAAAGCCTTTTTTATTAATTTTAAAACAAAATTGATCATTTAAACAAATAAAATAATCATCTACAACATAGATAAGTCCAATTTGAAAATTTACGCCATTCTTTTCAAAAGGGTTATATTCCTCAACATTCCCAACAACGATTGGAATGCGTTTTGAATATAAATAAACAGAATTAAATTCGTTGATATCAAATATTTCAATTTCAATGAATTTATTAAAATCAAATTTTACGCTTTTTAGATAAATTGTGTTATTTTGTTTTTGCATATATTGTATTGTGTTGTTGCGATCTCTAATTTTAAAAAATTCCAAACCCAAAATTAAAAAAATAACTTTCCAAAAGCAAAAAATTACACAGATAACGCTTGCAAATCAATATCATATTGAAGTAAAAGCGTGTGAAGTTCTTTTAAATGTTTATCACGCAGGTATTTGGATTGCCTAATATCAAGGCTTGTTTCTGATTTTCCTAGTGCCAATGAACGTTTAATTTGTCCATTAAATATTTGCACCATTTCAAGTAATTCATTGATTTGTGCGTATGGCAATGTTTCTGTAATTGTACTCATAAATTCACTTGCATATTTATCACTTATTCAAATTCTTATTTGAACCGCCTGAAATTGCTTTTACAACTACATACACACCTGCACCTAACAATCCATAAAAAATCAATGTTCCCAAAAAACTAAAAAGAAACATTGCACCAAAAACTGCACAAATTAAAATAATAGCATCAGCCAAGCTAATTTTCATAAGATAAATATTTAAATTGTTGAAAGTACAAAGTTAAAAAAAAACAATCATTTTCCAAATGTCAGCGGTTTTGAGGTAAATTAAAAATGTGGATAACTTTTTTAGTTGTCCACATAGTTATCCACAATTATTAGAAGTTATCCACATTTGTAAAAAAGTTATCCACATTATTAAAATTTTGTAAGTTATTACTTTATTAAAATATAAATTTTTTGATGAAAAAAAAGTTAAAATGGTATTTGTTTTTTCAAAATACGTTTTTTAACTTTGTAATACACTTTTAAATTCATTCAATTCACAAAAAAAACAGCAAATCCAAGAAAGAAATCGCTGTTTTTACAAAAATCATATTACGTATATGAAACATAATCCCCAAAATTCCGAAATTTTATCGGAAAATGAAAAAAATTCAATCAAAGAAATGATTGAAAATGCAATTACTTTTAATGAAAAATTCCCTGTGAATTTTAACGATTTTTGGCAATGGTTGGGATACTTTCGTAAGCAAAAAGCGTTGACTTTTTTACACAACAATTTTATCAAAAATTTGGACTTTTTACCCGACTTTTTACCCACCAAAACACAAAATGGAAGACCTCAAAAGTTGATAAAATTAACCCTTGATTGTGCAATAAATTTTGCTAAAATTTCCAATACTAAAAAAAGCAATCTTGTGTATGATTTTATCTTAATTTGTAAAGGAAATTTTGATAAAAAATCAAAAATATATGACTCAAAGGTAAATTACGCTAATAAAGCCCTTATAAATCTCCAACAAAAAGATGGAAAATATGTAGTTTCTGCAAGAGAATTACACAATTTTTTGGGTTTTGATTCGTCTAATTGGGTTAAATATTACAAAGTAAATATTACTGAAAATTCGTTTGCTGTAGAAAACGTAGATTTCACTTCACTCGTACTAAGTACGAGTGAAAATTCAAAGGGAAATTTTGGGCTTGATTTTCTAATAACGATTGATTTTGCCAAAAAATTGGCTATGCAAGCACGTACAGAAAAAGGCGAAGAAGCACGCAATTATTTTCTAAAATGTGAAAAAGATTTGTTAGAAGTTGCCAAAAAATCTACTTTCCAACCCATACAAGAAGTTCAACACAAAGATACAAATGACAAACTTGATATATTTGCAGAACTTATGACAAAAAACACCGCTATTTTGGAAAAAATGTGTGATGTGCAGATAAAACTTTTGGGAAAATCAGAAAATAACAATGAAAGAATTGAACTTTTGGAAAATGAATGTGCGGAACTCAAAAACAGGGTATTATTTTTAGAAAAAAATATTCCACAAAAACGTATTTTTGTTTTAATAGTTATTTTTGATAAAGAAAATAATTACCACAGAATTTTTACAAAAGAAAATCCTGTTTTTTATACAGAAAACGAAAAATTCTATTTTGAACAATCAGAAGTTTTATTTTCTATGGAATTTGAACAAAAATCTGAATGTAAAAAAACTGAAAAATACATTTTAGGACTTTTAAAACTTCAAAAAGCACATATTCAAGATGATTATTTTGAATTAAAACCAAATCATTTTCAAATTTTTGAAGGATTGAAAGTAATTTGATTTTTTTATAAAATGCTTATTTACCCAATTCCAAAGCCCTTTTATACGCATTAAAAGCACCTTCTTGAATATCTTGGGAAAGATTTTTTTCTTCAAAAATACGAAACGCTGCTTCGGTAGTACCGCCTTTGGACGCAACTTTTTTGATAAGTTCCTCGCAGGATAAAGTATGTTGATTTTCTAAGTGAATAGAACCCAAGAAAGTTTGTTGTACCAACATTTCAGCTTGCGATTTACTAAAACCCAATTTTTCGCCTGCTTTTATCATACTATCCATAAAATAATATACATAAGCAGGCCCGCTTCCTGAGATGGCTGTGGCACTATTTATTAGATTTTCGTCCTCTACATACATTGATTTTCCTGTGGTATTCAAAAGATTTTGGATAATAAAAAGCTCTTTTCTATCAAGCCCAGCACTACAACTAAAAACCGTCATTCCCATACCTATTTGTGAAGGCAAATTAGGCATTGCTCGCACTATTTTAGGAATTTGGAGGGTGTTATAAAGTGTGTCAAGACTCACACCTGCCATAATAGAAATTACGATTTGTTCAGGGTGCAAAAAAGGTTTTAGATTTTCAGCAAGTATATTATAATCTTGTGGTTTTACCGAAATAATCACAATATCAGCACTTTTTACAAAATCATTAGGCGTTGAAAATACATTTTCATCTGCGATTTCTGCTAACCTTTGTCTGCTTGCTTGACTTCTTATGAGCAAAGTCATTTTTTCTTTGGTGGTAAAATGCGAAGAAAGAAGGCTTTTGGCGTAAGTTGTACCCATATTGCCAGCACCTATGATGAGAATATTCATATTTTTTGGATTGATAAATAAAAATGTAAAGATAAATGTTTTTTGTAATAAAAAATGTGTATTTTTGGTAAGATTATTAACCAAAAAAAATTCTTTTATATTCAAATTTCCAAAAAATAGTTTTTATATTTTGACTATTTTGTATTTTTATACTGATACCTTATACCTGACTACTTTTACCTCTTATTCTTATGAAAAAAAACGTCTTTATTGCAAGTTTATTGATTTTACTTGCATTTTCATTTTCTTTTAATATTTTGAATTTGAATACTGAAGCAAGCACAAGCATTATTATTAGTAAAACCACGCCAAAAGATATTCAAAAACTTATGGAAAACCTCAAAACACATAATATCACGCTTGATATTGAAAATTCGCCAACTGACAAAGATGGGAAAATTACACAACTCAAAGGTAAAATTGATTTTGGAGATGGCAACACCGCAACATTTGAAGGAAAAAATAAAATTATCATCAAAAAAGTACATTATACCACCAAAAAAAATGCAAGTGTGATACTTGTGGAAAGTAGATGAAAAACAAAACTACTGCTTAATAAATATTAAAATGTCTGATGTTATTACTTGTCTGTTATTCAAACCTATAAGGTTTTGAAAAACCTTATAGGTTTTAACAGAAACAAATGATAACATCAGACATTTTAATATTTATTAAGCACTATACTTGGATTTTGCATATTCTCAAATTCATTTTCATCAAATCCAATTTGAAATGATTTTTCTATCTCTCTAAAAAAATTATCTACAACATCTGCTTCAATTGCAGAAAAAAAAGGAGTTTTTTGTTGAGTTATCATTTTAAATTGTATTTAAAAATTAAAAAAATATTTTTTTGTTTGTTATCAGTGTGAGAAAAATGCTCTCTACCCTACTATTTTTTTATTTGTTGTTTCCCCACGTTTCACGTGGGGTTACCATTGTTAAACCCTTTCAGGGTTTTTAATACAAAAAGCTATTTAAACAACCACGAAGTGGTTGAACTATGGTAACCCCACGTGAAACGTGGGGAAGCACGGAAAATGGTAGGGTAGAGGGAGAAAAATGTTTTTGTAACTACAAAAATAGCATAAAAATCACAATAAAATCAAATGTTTTTATCAGTAAAAATGGCAAGCAGAGAGAAAAAATGTGTCTAACTTGATAAATTTTTTTTGCCTGTTTTTATAGTTTTTTTGTATTACAAAAAACGTTTTTTGATTTTTTCTTAAAAAAAGATATTTTTGCAAAATTAGATTTTTTAGAAAAATTTTTATGAAATATCTTATTGTTGGATTGGGAAATATTGGGTCAGAATACGAACTAACAAGACATAATATTGGCTTTTTGGTGTTAGACCAACTTGCTGAAAAAATGGGTGTCAGTTTCCAAACTGCCAAACTTGGTGATATTTGTGAATTTAAACACAAAGGAAAAACTTTTCACCTCGTAAAACCTAATACTTATATGAATCTTAGTGGTAAAACGGTTAATTATTACTTGCAAAATTTGGATATTCCCAAAGAAAATTTGCTTGTGGTGGTTGATGATATTGCTTTGGATTTTGCGGTGCTTAGATTAAGACAAAAAGGGTCAGCAGGTGGTCATAATGGACTAAAACACATAGAACAAATACTTGGTACGCAAGAATATGCACGCCTAAGATTTGGCGTAGGTTCTGATTTTTCAAAAGGAAAACAAGCGGATTATGTGCTTAGTAATTTTCCAAAAGAAGAATTGGATATGATTGAAAAACCCATTTCTGATGCAATAGATATGATTTTTGATTTTGTGCTTATGCCAAAAAAACAATAAAGCTCAAAAGTTCAAAGAGATTAAAAGCTCAAAAAGATTAAAATATTAGACCTTTTTGAACTTTTGAAACCCTTTTGAACCTTTTAAACCCTTTTGAAACCCTTTTTGAACTTTGACCGACATTTCCACACGCAAACATTTGCGTACAATCATTTTATCTGACATACATTTAGGAACAGCAGGTGCTAAGGCACGTGAGGTGGTGCATTTTTTATTGCAACACACTTGCGATACGCTTGTGCTAAATGGTGATGTGATAGATGCGTGGGAACTCAAAAAATATGGAAAATGGAAGGTAAAACATACACGTTTTTTTAAGGTGGTGTTGAAAATGATGGAAGAAAATGACACAAAAGTCATTTATTTACACGGTAATCACGATGATTTTATAGATACTTTTATTCCTTTGCAAATAGGTAATCTTTCAATGCAAATGGATTATCAATTAGAATCTGCCAATGGAAAAAATTATCACGTAGTGCATGGTGATATTTTTGACAATGTTACAACCAATTTTCGTTGGCTTGCACAAATAGGTTCATTGGCTTATACATTTTCGCTTTGGTTGAATAAGGGTTTTAATTTTTTGATAAGTTGGTTTGGGATAAAACCTTTGTCCATTTCTAAATATTTAAAAGTAAAAGTAAAATCTTTTTTTTCGCCTAATAAATCTTACGAAAATAAACTTATAAAACTTGCCAAAGAAAAAAAATGTGATGGCATTATTTGTGGACATACACACAAACCTGCTTTTAGAATGTTAGAAGATAATATTTTTTATATGAATTCAGGTGATTGGGTGGAATCATTGACTGCTCTTACAGAAGATTTTGAGGGAAATTGGCAACTTGTGTATTACAATGAACAATTTGGTAAATTTCCACATCATCAGGAAGAAATGGCTCATTTGGATAATGTAATGGACAAATTAGATACTTTTGCATTTATTAAAAAATTTGGATTTTCCTAAAATCTGTTTAAGGTTTAAAGTTCAAGGTTTAAGGCTTAAAAATGTATGAATTTTAATGTAAATATATTTGGCATTTCATATTTTTACAGGCATAAATATCTGTGCTTTACATAAAAATTGCAATTTAACAGGCATAAATGTTTGTGTTTTACATAAAAATTGCAGTAATATTGTTTAAACTTTAAACCTTAAACTTTGAACCTTAAACCTTGAACTTTAAACTTTTTTATGGCTCTTATTTTAGAAGCTCGTGGCGTTACACCTATTTTTGGTGAAAATTGTTTTTTTGCACCAAATGCAACGATTGTGGGGCAGGTAACAATGGGTAATTATTGCAGTGTGTGGTTTAATGGAGTTGTGAGGGGAGATGTAAGCCCAATTATAATGGGTGATTATGTCAATGTGCAAGATGGTGCAGTAATTCACGCAACTTACCAACGCAATCAAACAACAATAGGCAATAAAGTTTCTATTGCTCACAATGCAATCGTACACGGTTGCAAAATCCACGACAGCGTGCTTGTGGGAATGGGAGCAATCGTAATGGACGATTGCGAAATAGAAAGCGGTGCAATCATAGGTGCTGGTGCAGTAATGAAAAAAGGTACATTGGTAAAACAAGGCGAAGTATGGGCTGGAAATCCTGCAAAATTCATAAAACTTTCTGGAGATTTGGCTAATACTGAAATTGAAAGAATCGCTAATGCGTACCCTTTTTATGCGTCTTGGTTTAAAAAATGATAAATTATGAATGTTGAATTATGAATGAAACAGCCAAATAAGAGCAGGATTTTTAGGATTAAATACAAATTTATAGGATTAAAATACAAAAATTAAGTTTTAAAATAGAAAAGGCTGTTTGCCATTTCATTTAACATTTACCATTCACCATTAAAAAAAATATGTTTTCTCTTGAAGTTTGTCTTACGCCTGATGTATTAAAATATTATGATTTGCACGATAAAAATGTGGTTGTGATAGATATTTTGAGGGCGACCTCTTGTATTACTACTGCATTGGCTTGCGGTATTGCTAAAATCGCTCCTGTGCGAGAATTGGAGGACTGCAAGGCATACAAACAACAAGGTTTTATCACCGCAGGCGAAAGAGGCGGACAAAAAGTAGAAGGTTTTGATTTGGGTAATTCGCCTTTTAGTTATCATAATCCTGAACTTATTGGAAAAAATATCGCAATTACAACTTCCAATGGCACACTTGCGATTGATATGAGTAAAAAAGATGCTCACAAAGTAATTGTTGGGTCATTTTTGAATATTCAAAGTGTAGTAGATTGTTTGGTAAAAGACCAAAGAAATACCATTTTATTGTGTGCAGGTTGGAAAGGAAAACCTAATTTGGAAGATACTTTTTATGCAGGTGCTTTGCTTTTTGAATTGCAAAATACTACCAAAAATTGGACAGATGATAGTTGTATGATGGCTTATCATACTTTTTTAGCAGGAAAAAATAATCCTTTGGAATTTTTGTCCCAATCTTCACATTATCAAAGATTATTAAATTTTGGAAATTTGGAAGATATAAAATTTTGTCTTACTCGCAATGTGTATGATGTATTGCCTGTGATGGAAGGGGATTTTTTAATAAATGCCTTACTTTCTGAATAAATGAAACTACAAAAAAAAGGCTTAAACAATGTGTTTAAGCTTTTTTTTTATTTTTAAAAAATTCCTAATAAAATAGGATTTTTTGCGTTTTTTTATAAAAAAATACATTTTTTATAAAAAATTCCTAATAAAATAGGAGAAAATAAATCTATGAAAAACCAAATTGCTCAAATTATAAAACAACGCAGAAAAATGCTAAATATCAATCAAGAAGATTTGGCACAAATTGCCCAAATAAACAAAAATACGCTTACAAAACTTGAAAAAGGCGAAAATGTAAGCCTTGATACACTGCTAAAAATTTTGGATACATTGGGGCTTGAAATTCAGGTACAAACGAAAAAATAATTAGGAATTAGGAATGAAACAGCCTTTTTTAATGGTAAATTGTAAATGGTAAATGAATAGCCATTTTTTTTTGAACCTTAAACTTTAAACCTTGAACTTTAAACCTTAAACTTTGTTTTATGCGAATTTTTGAAGTGTATTGTCATAAGATTTTAGCAGGTATTTTGACAGAAACTGACCAAAGAAATTATATTTTTGAATATGAAAAAAATTATTTTTTGCAAAATAAAATGCCTGCAATAAGCCTTACATTACCTAAAAATCAACAAAAATATGAACAAAAAAATGTGATTTTTGCATTTTTTTCAGGACTAATTGCAGAAGGTGATAATTTGGATTGGCAGGCAAATTATCATAAAATAGATAAAAATGATACACTTAGTTTTGTAGAAAAAACTGCAGAAATTGATACAACAGGTGCAGTAACCTTAAAACGAATTGTTTAAAATATTATCAAAAATGCTTTTTTAAAAATATATCATACGTACAATATGACTTTATCGCACATTTGTCCTGCTAATTTGACTATTCAACAAACAAAAGGTTATTCTAAAAAAGCACAAAAAGATATTTTTTTTGGACAAAATGTAAATCCTGTTTTGGATTTTGATATTGATGTTCCAACTCAATTTTTTACAAAAATATTTCCAAAAAATATTTCTTTGAGTGGTTTTCAACCCAAATATGCGTTGGTTTTGGATAAAAATACACTTAGGCTCAAACTTCCTCACGAACAAGGTCAATACATTCTAAAACCTATTCCACCTCGCCCTTCCCTTCTTAATCTTGCAGATTTGCCTGCAAATGAACATCTTACTACGCAAATTGCTTCACAAATATTTGGTATAAATACCGCCAAAAACGCAATCGTTTTTATGAAAAATAATGATTTGGCATATTTGACCAAACGTTTTGATTATGATGCACAAGGTAATAAAATCGCACAAGAAGATTTTGCAGTTTTGGCAGGAAAATCAAGAGAAATCAATGGCGAAAATTTTAAATATGAAGGAAGTTGTGAATTATTGGGACAATTACTAAAAAAATATGTGCGTGCTTATCAAGTGGAAGTAGAAAAATTGTTTTCTTTGATAATTTTCAATTATTTGTTTGCAAATGGTGATGCACACCTCAAAAATTTTTCTTTGCAACAAACGCTTTTTGGCGATTATGTGCTTTCGCCTGCGTATGATTTGCTAAATACTGCGTTGCATTTGCCCAATGATACATTTGTAGCTTTGAATGATGGTTTTTTTGAAAATGATTTTTACACTCCGAGTTTTGAGGCGTTAGGATTTTATGCGTACAATGATTTTTTGGAATTGAGCAAAAAATTTGAAATTTCAGAGAAAAGATTTCAAAAAATAATGTCTTTTTTTTCAAAAGAACATTCATTTATTGACACGCTCATTCAAAATTCATTCTTACAACCAAATACCAAAATCCTTTATAAAAATATTTATTTGGATAGAATAAGAGCCATAAATACAAAATTCTCCTAAACAAAAAAGGCTTAAACAATGCGTTTAAGCCTTTTTTTTATTCGTAAACTTCTATACCAAAAGTAGGAGATAAAAATTCATTACCTACAAATTTTAAAGGAGTTTTTTTTGTCCGAGAATTAACATCTATCCATTTTTCTCTTCTAAATTTATGCTTTTCAAAACTATATGTCTGTTTTTTGCTTGAATTGTAGGCAATTCCTGTTGTCATAATAAATTTTTTTGGTGTCATATTTTTGTATAATTCTTGAATATCTACTATTTCCTTTGTTTTTGAATCTATCATACCCAAACATTCTATTCCCACAAAAAAGCCTTCTTTTGGTAACACAACATTCATTTTTCGTATATCCAATTTTATTTTTCTTTTTTGTTTTTCTGTCAATGTAAAAATATTTTCGTGGATATTTTGTGGGTATGCTTTAGTTGGAATATTATTTTCATTTTTATAAAATACAATTCTGAAAATAGGCAACAAATTATCATATTTTTCCAAATAAAAATAGAATGACTTTACTTCTTTTTCTGCACTAAAAGGGTTTTCAATAAGTGTAATACTTTCATAGCCATTTCCTATGGCTTGCGTAAGGCAATGGAAGCGTGAAGCAAAAGACTGCCCCAGATATTGGGTAGTTGGTTTTTTATCGCTGACATTTATTTCTTGTAAGTGTGTAGCATTTTCTTCAAGAAAAATACTTGATTGAATATTTTTTCTTTCAATTTTTAGAGTTTCAAAGCCAATACAAGAGATTTCTAAAAAATTTATTTCAGGCTTTAAATCAAGCAGTATTTTACCATTTTCATTGGTATAATTTCCGCCTTTGATGCTGTCATTTTTTAGGTAAATAACATTCGCAAAAGGAATTGGTTTTTTATCATTTTTTGATAAAATCGTGATTTCTTGGGAAAAACAATTTTGAATACAAAAAAGAAAAAGTATGATAATATATTTCATCTGAATAATTAAAGATAATTTCTACAAAGATAACAAAAAAATAGGCTTGGATAATGTATCTAAATCTTGTTTATTTTTTTAATCCAAAAAATATTTTGCATTTTTGTAAATTAGAAATTAGTAAAATACCAAAAATATCAACAACCATGAAAAAAAATTTTGTAGCTGAATTGTCTTGGCGTGGTATGCTACACAATCAAACCCCTGATACCGAAAAATTTTTACAAGAAAATATTACCACAGGTTACGCAGGTTTTGACCCAACTGCACCATCTTTGCACATTGGCAATCTTGTGCCTGTGATGCTCCTAAAACGCCTCCAACAATGCGGACACAAACCTATTGCTCTTGTGGGTGGTGCTACAGGTATGATAGGCGACCCTTCGGGCAAATCCGCAGAAAGAAATCTACTTTCAGAAGAAGTTTTGCAACGCAATATCGCAGGCGTAAAAGCACAATTAGAGAAATTTTTGGATTTTAATGATTCAGAAACAGGCGCTGAAATTGTGAATAATTATGATTGGACAAAAGATTTTTCGTTTTTGGAATTTTTGAGGGAAGTTGGAAAACACATTCCTATCAATTATATGATGGCAAAAGATAGCGTAAAAAATCGCTTGGAAACAGGCATTTCTTTTACAGAATTTTCTTACCAACTTTTACAAGGTTTTGATTTTTATCATTTATTCAAAAATAAAAATTGTCGTTTGCAAATAGGCGGTTCTGACCAATGGGGCAATATTACCACAGGAACAGAACTCATAAGACGCAAAGATGGCGGTGATGCGTATGCAATTACTTGCCCATTATTGACTAAAACAGACGGAACAAAATTTGGTAAATCAGAACAAGGGAATATTTGGTTGGACAAAAATCTTACCTCACCTTACAAGTTTTATCAATTTTGGTTAAATGTAAATGATGATGATTTGTCCAAATTATTACGCTTTTTTACAGATTTTGACCAACAAAAAATTGAAAATTTGGAACAAGAATACGCCAATAATAAAAATGCGTTGAAAAAAATTCTTGGTGAAGAACTTACTCGCCTTGTTCACGGACAAGAGGATTTGGATAACGCCCAAAAAGCAACTAATTTATTATTTGGGAAAAGCACGCAAGCGGATTTTGAAAATACTGACGAAGATTTATTATTAGATGTTTTGGAAGGTGTGCCTCAAACACAATTTACCAAAGAAGATTTTGAAAATATTGTCTCTGTAGTGGATTTGGCAAGCCAAGTAATGGCTATTTCAAAAGGCGAAATACGCAGATTATTAAAAAATAATGGTCTTACTATCAATCGTGAAAAGGTTTCTGCTGAAATGGGAGAAAAAAAATCTAATTTTTCATTGATAAAAAACAAATTTTTGCTTTTGAAATCAGGTAAAAAAGATTATTTGGTGATTGTGAAATAAAATAAGAAAAAAGACTTTCCAAATTTTAAAATTTAGAAAGTCTTTTTTTTTTATTTTAAAATGTTTTAGAAATTGTAATAGTTTCACCATCTCTAACCATTATATTTTCAGTTTCTTCTGTTCTTACACCGCTTTTTATTCTAATGGTTTTTACTGTGAGTGGGTAATTAGCAGGAATCTGTATGATATCCAGAGGATATCTAATCCAATCACAACCAAAACTTGTAGCAGTATTTACGCCATAACTTCCTGTCAATTCTGTATTAAAATAATCATTTGGGTCTGTAATTTGTATATTTTGTTGTTTTACAAATTTTGCATAAGCAATTTTAGGAATTAAAAACGCAGAAATATCAAAAGTTGCATTTCTTGTAAGTGTAATACTATTAGGAAAATAATCAACAGTAGCATCAACAGTATTATCAAGGTCAAAATAAACATTTTGGTCGGTGATATAATGAATGTAAAAATTGTTAAGACTTCTCAATTCATCATCAGCAATAAAAAAAGAAACTGTAAAATTTCCTTGTGAATCAGTAATTGCTTTTGCTTTTTTCCTGTATTCTCCTCCACTCCAGCCTCTGCTATAACCCCACCAAATTTGTACTTCTGCATTTGCTATTGGAGTTTGTCTATTATCTGTAACCAATCTCCCTCGTACTATTGTACAATCTCCTTGACAGGTAGGAAAGTCATTTTTTGGCTCTAAAAGAAGTTTGCAGTTTGTTAAAAAAAGTAAGCTGAAAAAGAAAACAAAGATTTTTATTTTTTTCATAAATGAATGGGTTAAAGTTATTTTTTATGATATTCAAAACTAAACATTTTTTTTAATATGCCATAATAAAAAAACAATTTTTATTTTTTTTGTTTAATATAAAAAAATATTTAGTAGTATAAAAAATAGATATTTGTCAAAAAGACTTTCCAAATTTTTAAAATTTAGAAAGTCTTTTTTTTAGATAAATTTCAAAGTTTCAAACATTTGAAAATGGTGTGATTTCAATTCAAAACAATCATTGTGAGTATGAGCTTTTTGCAATTTTAAAAGTCCAAAAATATATTTTTCAGTTTTTTTACATTCAGTTTTTTGTTCAAATTCCAAAGAAAATAAAACTTTGGATTGCTCAAAATATATTTGTTCGTTTTCTGTGTGGAAAACAGGATTTTCTTTTGTAAAAATTCTGTGATAATTAGTTTCTTTCTCCAAAATAACCATTAAAACAAAAATATCTTTTTGTAGTGAAATATTTTGTTGTAAAATGTATTCTTGATTTTTTAGTTGATTTTTCAATTCAAAAACTTCATTTTTTAAATTGTCTAATTCTTTTAAAAATAATTCTTGAACATCACTTATTTTTTCAAAAATTCCAATATTGTGTGTAAAACTAACAATACAAAATTCAATTTTATTTTCTAAATTTTGAATTTTTATCATAATTTCTTGTGATAATTGTTCTTTGAATAGTGTTTGTGATGTTTTAGGAGAAATATTTTGATTTTCTTTGAGCTTTAAAATTTCTTTTTCCAAAGAAACAATTTTCATCGTTGATTTTTTTTCTGATTTCTCCAAAAAATCAAGTTTTTTCAAAATTTTGTTTTGTGTTTTTAGATTTTTATCCCATAAATCAAAAACAATATTTTCAGATTTTGATAAAATCTCAAAATGAATGTAGTCTATTTTTTTAATCAAATTAAAGAAATTAAGCCCCAATGTGAGAGAATATGTATCAAGCCTATTTTTAAAAAGATTTAACTCTTTAAAAATTTCTTGTTCATTTTCAGGAGAAATATTTTGTAATAAGCTTTGGGTTTTTCGCAATTTTTTTTCACATTCAATAAAATATTGTCTTGCCTCTCTGCCTTTGTTGGTACGTTCAACCATAGATAGTTCTTTTGCCATATCCAAAGAAATAGCATATTCAATTTGTCAATTTTTACCATTCATAATTTTATGAATGGTAAAATCCTGCCCCTCAATAAATGAATACTGTTCAATACGATTTTTTATCCAATCAGCGAATTGTTGTTTGGACGCTAAAAAGTGATGTAATTCCCTTGCAGATACAATCTGCACACCTTGCTCATTTTGCTCAACCCTAATAAGGGGAACATTTGGATTTTCTCCAAAATTTTCTGATATTTGCATATAAAATTTAGATAAAATTTTTAGAAAAAGCCTTATAAACTTTCGTTGGTCATAAGGCTTTTTTTGATGCTTAAAAATACACAATAATTTTAATTTACTCTCAAAGTTTCAAACATTTGAAAATGGTGTGATTTCAATTCAAAACAATCATTGTGAGTATGAGCTTTTTGCAATTTTAAAAGTCCAAAAATGTATTTTTCAGTTTTTTTACATTCAGTTTTTTGTTCAAATTCCAAAGAAAATAAAACTTTGGATTGCTCAAAATACATTTGTTCGTTTTCTGTGTGGAAAACAGGATTTTCTTTTGTAAAAATTCTGTGGTAATTAGTTTCTTTCTCCAAAATAACCATTAAGGAAAATATCTTTTTTTGAGGGATTTGCTTTTCCAATGCTAAAATTCTATTTCTTAGTTCTTCTTGTTCTTCCAATATTTTTATTTGCACATCACAAATTTTTTCTAACATAATTGTATTTTTTAACATTGCTTTTGCAAATATGTCAAGTTTGATTTCAAGATTATCTACTCTTGAAATAATTTCATTTGAAATGTTTTGTGCAGATTGAGGAATTGGATTTTGGGTAATTTCCAATAATTCTTTTTCACATTTTAGAAAATATTTTCGCACTTCTTTTCCTCTTTCTGTTTGTGCAAGCATTGCAAAAGATTTGGCACAATCTGTTGTAAGTTTGATAATTTCAGAAGGGCGACCACCAAGTGAATTGGGGTTTTCCTCAATATTGAGGAAAACCCCAAAATCAATATTTTCTACAAAATTTTCTACTAAAGTTCTTTTAGCATTATCTTTACGTGAGTAACCAACCCATTTTACAAAATCTGTAAATATTACAGGATATTTTTCATTACTTATTACACAGCCTTTGATTCCATCAAGTTCGCTTTGAATAAGGTTTATAGAATTATTTAATGTTTTTTGATTATTTTTCTCAAAATTTTCTTTACAAATTAAGATAAAATCATACACAAGATTACTTTTAGCACTATTTGCTTTTAAAGCTAAGTTTATTGCACAATCAAGGGTTAATTTTATGCCTTTTTCAGGTCTGCCATTACTTGCTTTTTGTGTGGAGAAGTCTGTGGAAAAGTCATCAAAAATCATAAAATCTTTCTTTTCTTTGAAGAACTTTTTTAACGTTCTTTTTGCAGAATCTTTGCGAGAATATCCTGCCCATTGCCAAAAATCATTGAAATCTACAGAGAATTTTTCTTTAGACACAAGTGTATTTTCTACACATTTTTGTATGGCATTTTTTTCATTTTCCGATAAAATTTCGGAATTTTGAGGGTTTAGTTTCATATTTTTAATATGATTTTTGTAAAAACAGCAACTTTTTTAATGAAAATTGCTGTTTTTTTTGTGGAATAAATAATTTTAAGATGATATTACAAAGTTAAAAAACGTATTTTTAAAATACAAACAATATTTTATGTATTTTTCTATAAAAAATCTTATATTTTGAAAAAATAAGTTTTTTTAAAATTTTAATAATGTGGATAACTATGTGGATAACTTTTTAAAAAATAAAAGTTATCCACATTTCGGACAAAATGACATAAAAAAATGTGGATAACTCAAAAAATAACAGTTCTCTTATAAAAGATATTGCAAGTTTTTAATAATAGAAAAACATATTTTGAGAATTTTTAAATTTCAAAATGCTTATATCACAGAAGATTATTTTGAATTAAAATCAAATCATTTTCAAATGTTGAAAGTTTTAAAAGTAAACAAAAAAAAACCTCTCCAAAAATCATTTTGGAGAGGTTTTTTATTTGTAATTCAAAAAAATCTTAATAACCAAATAATTTCTCAAGAGAAATTTGTTCTACTTTACCATATTTTTTGAGTGTTTCAAAATTCAATTTGTCTTTTTTGCCTAATACAAGCGTAATGCGTGATTTTCCTTTGATATATTTTTGTTGGAATGCCAAAATATCTTCCCATTTCAACGCAGGGATTTTTTTGTACATATCTTTTCTAATATCATAATCCAAGCCCAATTTTTGATTATTCAAATAATCCAAAAATATTTCTGATTTAGTAATACGTTGTGTTTCAAGATTTGAAATAAGGTTACTTTTTGCATTTGCAAACTGTTTATCACCCACAGGAATATTATTTACAATATTATCCATTGCAGAAAGTGCATCAGATAATTTATCCGCTTGTGTGCCTATGTACGAAGTAAAATAACTTTGTTTTTTTAAATCAGTAGCTTGCCCATAAAACGCATAAGTGCTATATGCCAATGCTTTTGATTCTCTGATTTCTTGGAAAACAATAGAACCCATACCACCACCAAAATATTCATTGTAAAGTTGGATAGTTGGAGCAAGGTTTTTGTCGTATTTGATACCTTCGGTCAAAGACAAAATTTCAGCTTGCACCATATCATATTCTGCCCAAAGGACTTTATTTTCAGTGATAGGAAGCTGTTTGTATTCTTTCGGTGCAGGAATTGCGAGGAATTTTTTAGGTAATTTGTGATTTTTTTGTAAAATTTTTGTGATATTTTCAATGCTTTCACCACCATAATAAAAAATTTTGTGTGGATATTGAAGAATGTTTTTTACAATGTCAGTGAGTTCTTTTGGATTAATTGCTTTTAATTCATTTTCAGGAATAATATCATTAAAAGGGTTTTTCTCACCATATTGAGCATAATTTTGCAAACCAGAACGCAATATCGCACCTTTGTTAAGTTTTGAATCTTTGCGTGATTTCAACATTCTTTTCACCACATTGTCAAAAGCCTCTTGGTCAGGTTTTGCATTAGCCAAAAGATTTTCAAATAAAACAAGTGCTTTTTCAAAATTTTCATTCAAACCTGTAAGACTTACATACACTCTATCACTCCCTGAAAATACATTAAAACTACAACCCAATTTATAGAGTTCTTTTTTGAAATCAGAAGCTGAATATTTATCATCACCCAAGAAACGCAAATAATCTATTGCTAATCCAAGTTTTTTGTTGTGCAAAGTTCCCATTTCTAACAAATATTCCATAGAAAATAATCCATTTTCTACATTTTTTTTGTATAAAATTTGTGCATCTTTACCAGCCAAATCTTTGGTTGTAATATCTTTGGTATAATCCAAAAATACAGGGGAGATTTTTTTAGCTTCGGTTTCTAAAACGCTTTTTACAAAAGGAGAGCGTTTATCTCTGTTCAATTCAACAGGCGTAATTGCAGGTTTATCCACTTTGAGGCTATTTTTTTCACCTTTGCGTTTATAAACTACCACATAATTTTGTCCATAATAACGATTTACAAACTGCACCAATTCCTCTTTTGTGATGGTTGCAAGTTCGTTCATTTCATTTACATAATCTTGCCATTCCACACCATAAATAAACGCACTTACAAAAGCGTCAGCTCTTGCATCATTGCTTTCAAGTGCTTGCATTTTGGTTTTTTTGAAATCATTAAGAATAGCAGGAATAAGCCAATCCTCAAATTTGCCTTGACGTACCAATTCTAATTGCCCTAAAATCAATTCTTTTACTTCTTCTAATTTTTGTCCTTCTTTTGCCCTTCCACCTAAGAAATGAATACCATAATCTCTAAGGCGATATACCGAAGAATAAGCACCTTGTACTTTTTGGGTTTGGTTAAGATTTAAGTCAATTAAACCCGCTTGGCTGTTAGAAAGAACCATATCAAGCATTGTAGCAAGTTGCATTTCACGCGTGTTGTAAGCAGGCAAACGAAAACCAATTTGGAGATTTTCAGCATCAGGGCCTGTTACTTCTTTTTCAATAACTTTGGTCAAAAGCGGTTCAGCTTTCACAGAAAAAGCAGGAACAGGTTTTGCAGACATTCCACCAAAATATTTATCAATAAAAGCAATCGTTTCAGCAGGGTCAAAATCACCACTTAGACAAATTGCCATATTATTAGGCACATAATAATTGTTAAAATACTTTTTGATTTCGGTCAAAGAAGGATTTTTTAAATGCTCTATTGTGCCTATTGTGGTCTGTGTTCCGTATTGGTGATTAGGAAAAAGTGTTGCAAACATCAATTCTGATGATTTTCTGCCATCATTGTCAAGAGAAATGTTTTTTTCTTCATAAACTGCCTCTAATTCTGTGTGAAAAATACGAGGCACCATATCAGAAAAACGTGTTGATTCAATTTTGAGCCATTTTTCAAGTTGGTTAGAAGGAATTTCATTGACATAAACGGTTTGTTCAAACCACGTGTAAGCATTTGTACCTGTTGCACCTATTGCTCCAAGCATTTGGTCGTATTCGTTGCCAATCGCAAATTTGGAGGCTTGGCTTGAAACTTTATCAATTTCTGCGTAAATTTCTTTACGTTTTGCTTCGTCTTTTGTTTGGCGATAAGTTTCAAAAAGCTGTTCTATTTTATCCAAAAGCGGTTTTTCACTTGCCCAATCTGAAGTTCCGAATTGTGTAGTTCCTTTAAAAACCATATGTTCCAAATAGTGTGCTAAACCTGTTGCATCAGCAGGGTCGTTTTTGCTACCAGCTCTTACTGCGATATAAGTTTGGATACGAGGAGCATTTTTATAAACGCTCATATAGACACGTAAGCCATTTTTTAGGGTATAAATGCGTGTTTTTGTGGGGTCATTTTGCACAGTTTGGTAGGTATAATTACCTTCTGTTGCGGTTTGGGTTTGTGCTTGGGTGTTGTTGGGCAAATAAATTGTAGAAGCCCAAAAGCCAATTACAAACAATTTTTTTAGTAAATTTTGTTTGAACATGAAATTAATTATGAATTATAAATTATGAATTATTTTTAATTTTTCCTATGTAGATTATTTTGTTTTTAAATGGTATTTTTTCAAAAGAAAAACTTACATTTTTCTCACCAATTTTTAAGAAAATATCACTTAAATTTTGTTCTGTGATGCTTTCCCAGTTGTGGGAAGAAGTAAGATTGTCCCAAGATTTTTGATAAAAATACGAATTGTTAAACTTAGGATTTTGTTCTGTATAAAGTCTAATAATTTGTGCAGAAAGTGAAATAATCTTTCCATTTTCCTCAAAAATACAAGAATTTTGTAATAATTCTCCAAGCAATTCTTGGTATTCTATTTCCAAAGACTTGGCTTTTGCTTGTGTTTCGTTAGACTTTTCCAATGCTTTTTTAAGGACTTGCTCCCTTTGTGTGAGTTTTTCGTTGCTTCTTTCTATTTCTTGTTGTTTTTGTTGCATAGTTTCTTGTGTGGCTTGCAGTTCTTCCATATTTTGGCGTAATTCTTCTTCTGAAGCAAGAATTTGTTGATTTTTTTGGATAATTTCCAATTCATTTTCTTTTATTTGTTGAATATCAATAAAAGAGCCAATGGATATGATATTTCCGTCTTCTGTTTTGCGAGGCGAAGATTGTGATTGTACCCAAATCCAATGCCCTTCTTTGTGCAACATACGACCTTCCCAAAAGAATTTTACGGTATTATTTACAGAATTAAAAAACGCTTTAAAATATTCTTTTCTATCTTCAGGGTGTATGGTTTCTACAAGTTGTTGCGAAGAAAGTGTAGTATATTCTTCGGTAGTATAACCCAAAAGTCCTTTAATTGCTTTTGAAACATACAAAAACTTACTTTCTAAGGTTTTTGTATCAGAAAAAAACTTGTAAATAATACTTGGAGAGTTATTTTCTATATCATCAAGGAGTTGATTACTTTCTGCAAGTTGTATATTTTTTTCTTTAATACTTGCCTCTGTTATTTTCATTTTATCAAATGCTTTTTTGAGAACAAGCTCATTACTTTGCATTTTGCGGTTACTAAGTTCAAGGGTTTCTTTATTTTTTTCCAATTCTTCTTTTTGATTTTTCAATTCTGTCATTACTTTATCAAGTTCTTTGATGTGTGTTACATCATTCAAATATCCTGCAACACGCACAGCATTGCCCGCAATATCCCTCAATGTAACTGCGTAAGCCTTAAACCAACGATATTCGCCTGATTGTGTAAGCAAACGGTGTTCATTGCGAAATTCCGTAAGACCTGTTTTATCTTTGAGGTGTGCAACAAATTGCTTATAGACAAATTCAGCATCTTCTGGGTGAAGTTTTAACATCCAACTTCCCAATACATCAGGAAAGTCTTCTGTTTCATAGCCCAAACTTTTGACAAGTTGAGGCGACCAAAAGTAAGGTGTATCCATTCCTAATTTTCCATCTTTTGGCACAATAACGTCCCAAAGCCCTTCACTTGCAGCTTGGTTTAAAAGGTCAAATCTTATCAATGAGCCTTGCAAATCTTGCGTTCTTTTTTTGACTTCGATTTCAAGTGAATTTTTCAGATTTTCAAGTTCAATTTGTTTATTGTGCATTTCTTGTTGTGCTTCATTTACCAATTCAAAATTCTTACGTAATTCATTTTCTTGATTTTGCATAGTAACTGCTTGCTGTTTCAATTCACTCAATAAGAAATGAGTTTGTTCTGTATTTTTAATTACCACAATCGCAGACGCAAAACTTTCGCAAAGTTTTTCTATAAAAGAAATTTCATAATCTTGAAATTTTTTGAAAGATGCTATTTCTAATATACCTTCTACTTTTTCGGTACTTTTGATAGGAACTATAAGCAAATTGGTAGGCGTTTCTTCGCCCAAACCTGATGTAATGCGAATATAATCTTGCGGAATATCACTTCTGATAATAGTTTGTTGTTCTAAAAATGCTTCACCCAAAAGTCCTTCTGCATTATCTAAATGCACAATTATCTCTTTTTCCAAAAACTTTTTTCTATCATAAGCCCAACAAGCTATCATACTAAGTTTTGTGGTGGTTTTATCTTCTGAATTAGCCACAAAAAAACCGCCTTGATTAGCATTAAGATATGCAATCAATTCAGTAAGCACTATGTCAGCAAGCGTAGGAAGGTCTTTATTATTAGCCCTTATAATTTCAGCAAATTTTGCAAAACCTCTTGTTACCCAATTTCGTTTATCTTCTTCATCTTCTATATTTTGAAGTTGGTTTTGCATATAAAGCAACGAATTTCCTAAAATATCCTCCTGACTTGCAGGTGTGAAAACTGTATCAAAATCACGTTCTCCTATTCTTTTGGCAAAAATACTTACTTGTGCGTTGTATTGAACGATATTATTAAGTCCTATGAATATGGTATCAAATTCGTCATCTTGTAATAAGACAGGAGGCGGAAAAATTCCTAATACTATTTTTTCAATTAAAAGCGTACATTTTTTGATGGCTTTTCGTATTTGAAAATAAATAATTTGCCCAAAAATAATCACAAAAACCAATAAGAAAAATGCAAAAAATAAGGTAATATACAATGAATAAAGTGTATTGATATACACGTTGTCAAATATTGCATTAGTTTTTTTGTTTTGAACATCTACAAAATTTTGAATGGTATTAAGTACTTTTTTGCGTTGAACTTCTAATTTTTCAAGATTTATACCATATTCTCTTTCGCTTACTTGTATGCCTTTTTCCCACAATAAATTATAATTTTGAGCGGTTGTTAATTGTAGATTTTCAAATTTTTTGGTTTCTTCAAAAACTTTATTTAATAATCCTTGCTCTGAGGAAAAAAGGCTTTTATTACTGCGTGATTTTTCTATTTCATTGATTTTAATCAATAAAGGATTTACTTGTTTTTTCCAAACAAAAAGCCTTTGTTCTTGATAATAAGGATTTTTGGTAATAATGAAAGCCCTTTGGTGCAGGGCAGTTTCTGAAGTAAGTTTTCTAAGTTCGTAGGCACTTTCTTGTAATTTGAGGGCGTAATCTTTGTATTGATGTAATTGGTTGTAGTTTTGAAAACTTTGTATAAAAAATAATCCACTAAAAATTACCACAAATACACAAAAAAATACAAATACAAGTAATATTTTGGAGGTAAGTGTAGTAAATGATAACCAGGAAACTGTATTTTCTTTGTTTTCTTTGTTGTTCATGTTGAAAAATTATAATTTCTGTAGCACACACTTTTAGTGTGTGTTTGTATAAAGTCAAAACACACTAAAAGTGCGTTCTACAATATATAAATTTGGTATTTTGCAAAAATAATCAAAAGTTTTTGATAATTTTTAGATTACAAATTTCAAACAATTTTTTTTTGTCTTAAAAATGTTAAAATCCATTTTGCGTTAATAATTATGAACGAATAACCAAGCATTTTTGTTAATTTTGTGCTAAAATCCAAAAAAATCATTTATTTATTCAAAAAATCACTCACTAATTAGGCAACCTTTGTAATAAAGTGTAGTCTGTGAATAGTAACCATTAGCAATGGGCGACAAATCCTTTGAAAAAGAAATCTGGCAAGGCTGTCAAAAAAAGCAACCACAAGCACAAGCTATGCTTTACAAAGCATATTTTGGGAAAATGCTTAGTGTTTGCCAAAGATATGCCAAAGATGAAGATGAAGCAAAGGATATTTTGCAAGAAGGTTTTATAAAAGTTTTTGGAAATATTGATAATTTTAAAGGTGATGGCTCATTGGAGGGTTGGGTAAGGCGAATTATGGTGAATACTGCAATTACATATTTTAATAAACAAAAAAAAATGTTTTTTGATGCAGTTGATAACAATACGCCTGATGTATATGATACCCAAGATGAAGATTCACTTACCGAAGATTATTTGTTACAAATGACTTATGAAGATATTTTAGCTTTTGTCCGACAACTTTCTCCTGCTTATCAAACTGTTTTTAATCTTTATGTTATAGAAAATTATTCTCACAAAGAAATTGCGTCAATGCTTGGCATAAATGAAGGAACTTCAAAATCTAACCTCGCAAAAGCACGTCTGAAATTGCAAAAATTATTAAATACAAAGGTTTAAAAAGCTCAAAAAAGCTCAAAAAAAGCTAAAAAAAAGCTCAAAAAAGCTCAAAAAAAGCTCAAAAAAGCTCAAAATTTATATCTTAAATTTTTGAACTTGGAACCTTGAACTTAAAACCTTGAACTTTTGAACCTTGAACTTTTGAACTTTTTGAACCTTGAACTTTTGAACCTTGAACTTTTGAACCTTGAACTTTTGAACCTTGAACTTTTGAACTTTTGAACTTTTTAAACTCTAACCAATGAACGAAAAATTTGACCATATTTTTCGCAAAATAGCAGAAGAACACGAAAGTCCTTTTGACCCTGCGGAATGGGAAAAATTTAAGAAATTGTTGGAAAATGACTCGCCTACACAATCGTCAGTTTCCACGCCTGCAAATCCAATTTTGAGATACAAAAATTGGGCTAAGGCTTCTGTTTTGGCTTTGGCAGTGTATTTATTACCTTTTAATTTGGGGGAAATTATCCCAAAAAATACGCTAAATGCAAAAGGGGGAATTATTCAAGAAATAGCTTCAAATAAAAATAAAACAAACGCAAAAAATATTCAAAAAGGCACTTTTGAAAATAATAACAATCTTGCTGAAAATCAATTAAATAACAAAAATACCACAAACAAAGAAAAATTTGAAGAAAAAAATACAAATCAAGAAAATATAAATAATAATAATTCTTTTGATAATTCTCTTACACAAAATGCAAAACAACCACAAAAAAATGTAGTTGGATTGCAATCGTTGTCAAAAGAAAATACAAGCCCCCTAACCCCCAAAGGGGGAACTATTCACGAAATAGCTTCAAATGAAAAACTTATACATGAAAACTCCCCCTTTGGGGGTTGGGGGGCATTATCTTCTATTTTACCCAAAAATATAGCATATTCTTTGGGTGAAAAACCTGAATTTCAATTATTGGTAAATGAAAAAACAGAAATTAAAAATTCGCCTTTAGTAAGTGTGAAATTTGTGGCAACACCACTTAATACAAAACACGCTACACATAACATTGGTTTGGCTAATTTTTCATCAGCAAGAGGCGTACAAATTGCATTATTTACCAATCAAAATACTTTTGTAGCACCAATCCAAAACCCAGAAGAATTACCAATTTTTCAAAAAAGAAAATTCAAAGCACAAGTATCAGCTTTATTAAATCTTAATTCTAACGACTATCAAAACCTCCAAATTTCTGGACTTGCTAATGGTGCTTGTCAAATAAAAGGCGTGCAAATAGCACCTGTGAATATCGCAGGTAAAGTACAAGGTTCGCAAATAGGCGTAGTAAATATTACCAAAAAACTCAAAGGAACACAATTTGGAATAATCAATGTTGTGGATAGTGTGGAATGTGGTATGCCTGTTGGTTTGATAAGTTTTGTAAAAAATGGTGGTTATCAAAAAATGGAAATCAGCACAGGAGATGTATTCCAAACAAATCTTTTGGGAAAAATGGGTACAAAAAAACTCTACAATATATATTCAGTTGCTACAGGATATGGTGTTGCCAAAGATTTTCGCTGGGCGTTGGGTTTTGGTTTTGGAAAAGAAATCAAACTTTTTGGAAAATCAGCAATAAATACTGAATTTGTGGCATATCACGTCAATGAACAAACTCGTTTTACAAGAGAATTGA
>JAAFIN010000258.1 GCA_013297825.1 Cytophagales bacterium | reverse complement strand
CATTCAACATTTACCATTAAAAAATGGCTGTTTCATTATTTAACATTTATCATTTAACATTAAAATTTGGCTGTTTCATTCACCATTTACCATTCAACATTTACCATTAAAAAATGGCTGTTTCATTATTTAACATTTATCATTTAACATTAAAATTTGGCTGTTTCATTCACCATTTACCATTCAACATTTACCATTAAATTAAAGACTTCCTCTCAAAATAGGCATACTCATACAATGTGAGCCACCTCTTGCCCTTGAAAGTTCGCCAGAAGGCAATAAAATAAGTGTATCTTTTACATTTTCAGGTAAAATTTCGTTATTTTCAAATTTTTGCAATAAATCCTTTGCTTTTATCACATCAAAACCATATTTGCGAAACTCATCTGCGGTTTTGGTGTTTCTGTCATAACCAATCACAACGCCCTCTTGTAAAGCAAGCACATTACACGAATCTGTCCATTGTTCCCTTAATTCAAAAGGAAATTCATTGCCACCTGAATAAATAAATTCGGTTGGTTTTTCGCTTTTCAAATCCTCTTGGCTTACTGCATCTAACAAATCTTCCAAAAATTCAAACTTACGTGGTTCTGTTTGACCTTTGATAAATTGCAAAATATGTGGTTTGTAAGCAAGGCTTTTATCAATAAAATTTTTGGTAAAATCTTTGGATTGAAATGCTTTATTTTGTTTGGACAATGCCCCAAAAATTACCCAAGTATTGCGTTTTACTTGTGTAAAAACTGTATCAATGTGCATAAAATCACGTTTTGCAGGAATTTTTACAACAGATACTTTTTTGACGATATTTTTTTCAAATAAAAGCGTAATAATTTGATTAACCGCAGTTAAAGACGTTCTTTCGCTACTTCCTATCACAAGGTGGTCAGGACTTACCATCATCACATCACCGCCTTCTACGGTAACCTCATTGAGGATTTTGTCGTCATCACTCAGGAAAAATTGGTGGTCATCTTCACTTACTTCAATAATTTTTTTGCCAAGTTCTGCAAAAAGTGGGTGATTGTGAAAAATGTATTTCATAATCAAAGACTCACGAATACGCACCAATTTTGCAGGGCGGTTGAGTAAAATATGGTCATTTATCACAATTCCAATATCACGTGTAAAAATAAAATTTGGAATTGGCGGAAAAGCCATTTTATTATTAGGCAATGAACCTGAAATCAATGTTTTGGCAAGTTCCACAGGCGAAAAACTCATAAGTTGTTCCTGCATTTTATAAGAACATCTTTCTACTGCACAGGTAGAAGCCACAAGTTTCATTTTAATATCTGCATTTTCCAATATTTCCGAAAGCAAATATTGTGGGTCAATTACCTTGTCAGATTTAAAATATTGGGCATCATCAGGCTTATAAAAAGCACGTTTTTGTTCAGGATTATCAATATGAGCGAGTTTTCCTTTTACTTTTTCAGGGTCTAAAAAATACAAAAGCAATTTTACGTAATAATCATATTCATATTTACGCATCATTTCCAAGTGAATAATATCCTCAAAAAGCCAATCTTGGGCTTTACTTGGCACTACTTTACCCAATCCACTATCAGGACTATGAATCATTAAGCGTTTTAATTTGCCTATTTCTGAACTTACAAATATTTGGTTTTCCATAAAAAAAATTAGCCCCCAGCCCCAAAGGGGAGATAAATTGCTAAATATTTTGTCCTTTTGCTTATTTCCTTGGGGTTAGGAATTTCGTTTTGGACTTTTTTTTCAAAATTATAGAAATAAAGCCCAAAAAACAAAAATCAATTAAAATAATATCAAAAAAATACAAAAAAATCTAAAAAATTTTATATTTATAAATTATGAATGATAAATGATAAATGAAACAGATAGAATACAATTTAAACTTTTAAACCTTAAACCTTGAACCTTAAACCTTAAACCTTAAACCTTGAACCTTAAACCTTGAACCTTAAACCTTAAACCTTAAACTTTGAACTTTGAACTTTTTGAAAATCCGAATAAAATGCTTTAATTTTGTGCCTCAAAACAAAAAATAAAAAAAAATTATGCAAAAATCTCAAATTATCGCCATTTTTATCACAATCTTGTGCGTAGTTGGACTTTATCAATTACCAAAAGCAGTAGTAAAAAATAAGCCAAAAGAACAAAAAAAAGAAATGCAAAGTGATGCAAAAAGTGATACAAAAAATTCAGAAAACAACAAAAAAGACAACCAAAATCAAGATAATCAACACCAAGCACAACTAAAACCTGAACAAATTGCACAAAAAAACAACTTTTTGCAAAAACTCAAAACCGCCCAAAATAACACCGAAAAAATCCAAATATTGGATAGTTTAGCTAATTTTTTTAAGAAAAATATGCAACTTGATAGCACTGCGTATTATTTTGCACAAATATCTGACATTGACCCCACCAAAAAACGCCAAACTGCCAATGCTTATTATGAGGCATTCCGTTTTGCATTGTCTGTAAATGCAGATAAAGCCAAAAAAATGGGCGAAGAAGCTCGCAATCGTTACACCAAAATCATTACCGAAAATCCAAAGGATTATGAAGCAATGGCAAATCAAGCAATGACTTACACCATTACCGAAAACCCAATGCAAGGTATCAAAATGTTACAAAAAATATTGCAAGAAGATGAAAAAAATATGCTTGCAATGCTGAATTTAGGGCTTTTGGCAATACAATCCAACCAATTTGACAAGGCGATTGCACGTTTTGAAAAGTTGATTTCTATTTATCCAAAACATTATGAAGCACAATTATATTTGGCTAATGCTTTTGTAAATGCTAATAAAAAACAAAAAGCAATAGAACTTTTGGAAAAATTAGCAAAACTTGAAGGCTCTGAACTTGCACCTTATAGAGAAAGTGCAAAAGATTATCTGAAAACATTAAAATAAAAATGTTTATTAAAATACAAAATTTTAAATTTTTATGCCTTAATTTTGTGGAAAAACATTGTAAAAGAAAATTATCACTTTTTAATATTTGTAAAAATATGCTTGCTCAACTTCTTTATATTAGCAAACGCAGTGCAAACTGTACACAAGAGGAAATTAAAAAAATCCTCGCTTCTGCCCAAAAAAACAACCCTGAATTGGGCATTACAGGGCTTTTGTTGTATTCTGACACAAGATTTATTCAGTACATTGAAGGCGAAAGAACTAAATTGATGCCTTTTTATGACAACCTCAAAAAAGATGAAAGACATCATGATACAATTTTAATGTCGTTGTCTTTAGTCAAAGAAAGAATTTTTCCGAATTGGCACATGGGCGAAAAACTTACTTCTGAAGATAATATCAATTATATCAGTGATATTACAAAAGAAGATAAAATGGTTTTTGATGGTGTTTTGGAAGGTAGTGAAGATGCAGGACAAAGAATACAAAGGGTTTTACAAAAATTTTTGTAAAATAAAATAAACAAAAAACAGCTTTTTTATCACAAAAAAGCTGTTTTTTGTTTATTTTAATTAAGAAAATAAAACATTATCTTTAAATTTCTCATTTTTCTAAAAAAATCATACTTTTGCAGAATTTGTTAATAAAAAATTTATTTTCTCCTGACACCTTTCCCCTGATACCTTTCTCCTGATACCTCAAAATGATTGACCATTTTTTTATTTCCAATATCCTCAATACTTCCCCAAGCGTAGAATTGCTTAAATCCAGAAACAGAGAAGGTATTATTATTTTTTTGGTAGAAACTTTTTATAACCAACAAAATGCTATTTCAGAAGAAAATGCTTGTGATAAATTGGTAGATTATTTGGAAAAAGGAAAAATCCTAAATGAAGAAGATGAAACCGAAAAAAGTGCGTTGGATAATTACGAAATTAAGGCAAAAAGATATATTCAAAAATGGACAAATAGAGGTTTTTTGACCAATTACCAAGATGAAAGAGGCGAGATTTTTTATGAAATTTCCTCACATTCCAGCAAAACTATTGATTGGATTATTAGCCTCAAAAAAGAAGAATATGTAGGTGCTGATTCCAAATTTAAAAATATTTTTAATCAATTAAAAGAATTGGTAGAATTTTCTAATGAAAATAAAGAAAAAAGAATACAACTTCTTAAAGACCAAAAAACAAAAATTGATGAAGAAATAAAACGCCTCAAAGCAGGTGGAAATATCAAAAAATTCCAAGAATTTGAAATTGTGCCTCGCTTCAAAGAACTCAATAAATCTGCAAGAGAACTTTTGTCAGATTTTAAAGAAGTAGAAGATAATTTTAAAAATATTACCAAAGAAATCTATCAAAAACACGCAGAAGGCACTTTATCCAAAAGCAATATTCTTGAATTTACGTTTGAGGCATTGGATAATTTGAAAGAAAGCCAACAAGGAAAAAGTTTTTATGCGTTTTGGTCGTTTTTGTTAAGCCCTCAACTCCAAAAAGAATGGGAAAAACTTACCAAAGAACTTTATTTGACCTTAGAAAGTAAAAATATCACCACAAAAGATTCTTTTTTGAAAAATATGCAAAAAAGCCTTCATAATGTAGGACAAAAAGTATATAAAGCAAATGACAAAATGGCTGAAAAACTTACACGCATTATTGGCGAAAATCAAGCAAATAAAATAGAGGCAACCAAAAACGTTATCCAAGAAATTAAAAAAATATTGATGGAAATTGATAAAAAAGGTAAAAAACCTGATAATACGATTTCTTTCACCCTTGAAACTGATATTGACATCAATCTTCCTTTTGAACGAAAATTAACTCGTGACCCAAATACAGAACCAACTTACGAGAGCAACCCTGAACTTGCTGATGCGTCCCTTGAAAGTGCAAATCATTTGGATAAATTATTTTCGCAGTCCAATATTGATAAAAATATGCTTAGAGGACGAATTAAAGCGGTTTTAAACGAAAAATCACAAGCAACTTTACACCAAATTATTGAACTTAATAATGGCATTGAAAAAGGTTTGCCTGAACTTTTTGGCTATTTGGGCATTGTCAAAGAATTTAAACATACAATTAACGAGGAAAAACAACAAAGGATTATTTTTAATATTGAACAAAATAAATCTATCACAATTCCTGAGATTATTATTACAAAATGATGTAAAAACTCTTGGAGGGTTTGAAACCCTCCAAGAGTTGAAATCGTAGAAATAAAAAAAAATAAAATTAGAATGAAAAATTTTGAACAAAATAACATAAAACCTTACACGAAAGCAATTATCAGATTGCTCAATAAAGGTATCATAGAAAGCAACGCAACCGTTTGGGACGACATCACCAAAAATTACCAAGTAGAAATTCAAGAATATTTGGCACAAATTGGTGTGGAATTGATTGTCAAAAAAGATGAAGGTTTTGCTTTTTTGAAACAAATGGAGGACAGCGAAGAAAACACTTTTGGACTTATCACACGCAGACAAATGGGTTTTGAAACGTCTGTCGTGTTGGTGGTTTTGAGGCAAAGTTTGGAGGAATTTGACAGCAATCCTACTTCATTTCAAGGCTCACAAAAATTTATCACAAACACCGAAATCAAGGAACAAGTAGAACTTTTTTTGTCGGAAGGTTACAACAAATCCAAATTTCAAAAAGAATTGGACACCTGCATCAATAGAATTGTAGAATTGGGTTATTTGAAAGAAATGAGCAAAAAAGACAACGAAACCAAATACCAAATCCACAGAATTATCAAAGAAAAAGTAACCTTAGATATTTTAAACGAATTTAAAACCAAACTTCAAACGTATGTTCAGTCAATTTAATACAAATTCAGACAAAGCAGGTTTCAGACTTCAATATATGGAGGTTTTGAATTGGGGAACTTTTGACAAAAAAATATTCAGAATCAATCCACAAGGCAATAATTCCCTGCTTACAGGTGCGAATGCGTCAGGAAAAAGTACGTTTGTAGATGCACTTTTGACTTTGTTAGTGCCTGCCAAAAATGATAGATTTTACAACCAATCATCAGGCGTTGCCAAAAAAGGCGATAGAACCGAAGAAACCTACGTTTTGGGGCATTATGGCAATATTCAAGAAGAAGGAAAAACAGGCACAAGCACCCAAAAATTGAGGGAAAAAGACAAAACATATTCCATTATTTTGGCTTCTTTTGGCAATATTGACAAAAAAAATATTACCCTTTTTCAGTTGAGATGGTTTACAAATGGCGAACTCAAAAGAATGTTTGGCATTGCACACGCACCGCTTACAATCCAAAATGATTTTAGTCAATTTGATAATTGGCGAAAAATTTTAGATAAAAAATACAACGAAAATAGCCCCAAAAAGAAAGTAGAATTTTTTGATAGTTCAGGAAAATATGCGGAAAGAATTGTAAATCTTTTTGGTATGCGTTCTTTGAAAGCGTTGAGTTTGTTCAGTCAGATTGTTGGCGTGAAGGTTTTGGACGATTTGGACGAATTTATCAAAACAAAAATGTTGGAAGAATACGAAGAAAATGGCGAAAATTCCGAAGAAGTTTATACTGCTTTGCGTGATGTTTTTGCGAATTTGACGAATGCAAAAACCGACATTGAAAAGGCAAAAGAACAAATTAGACAACTTACGCCTATTGATGAAATTGCGAATAAATTAACGCAATTTAAGGCAGAATTGGCACAACTTCAACACACCAAAAACACGAGTTTTTATTGGTTTGCCCAAAAATATATTCAACTTTCTGAACAAGAATTGCAAAAAAATCAAG
>JAAFIN010000259.1 GCA_013297825.1 Cytophagales bacterium | reverse complement strand
TTACTAATTTGTTTTTAAACATTTTTCAAAAAAATGGTCTGTACCGTAGTTTACGAAGGTCTGACCACTTTTTTGAAAAATTACCAAAGTCGTATTTTATTTATTTCCTATTCCTATATTACAATTTAAAAAGCAAACAAAGTTTAGAAAATATAAAAATAATGCAATATTTATCTTATTTCATATATTTTGTTGTTTTGTATTTTGTATTTTTCCAAAAAATTCAAGCACAAAATCCTTTTTTATTTGAAAATTATAACCAAAATACAGGCTTAATTTCTGATTATGTGTTTAGAATTTTCCAAGATAAAAGTGGTTTTATGTGGTTTGCGACTGACAAAGGCATTTCAAGATATGACGGAAAAAATTTTGTAAATATTACCACAGAACAAGGCTTGCCCAAAAATATGATTCACGAAATCCTACAAAGTTCTGACGGTGCGATTTGGTTTTATGTGTTTGAATATGGATTGTGTAGGTATTATGATAATGAAATCCAAAAATTCCCATTTGAAAGCAAAGATGTTTTTTCATTGGGAAGTGATAAAAATGGAAATGTTTTTTTACAAAATGCTCAAAATGCTACAAAATTAGTAAGATTTTATTTTTTTAGAAATAATATTTTGCATCATAAGCCAAAACAAGAATTTTTCACCTATATTCCACCAAAAAATAAATGGGAAGAAAGTTATTTAGATGTAAAAAATACATACCTTGAAAAAAACAATCCTTTGTTTAATATCAAAAAAAACAGCAAAGGATTTCATTATATTTTTAAATTTAATGCAGATAAAAATGAGCAATTTTTACAAGATAGTTTTTATTTGCCTCCAAATACACGCATATCTTCTGTATTAAAAATTCAAAATAAAGGCAGAAGTTATTTAATTGGCTCACATCAAGGGCTTTTTTATAAACAAAATAATGAATTAGTACAAATAACAGAAAAACAAGGTTTGGGTAATAATTATGTATCACATATTTTACAAGATTATGAAGGAAATATTTGGATTGCAACTTTTGGCGGTGGTGTGCATAAAATAAAAACTGATTATTTGGAAGTTTTTAATGAAAAAAATGGCTTAGATAATCACAGAATACAGGATATTTTGCAAATAGACAAAGAAACCTATCTTGTAGCACACAATACAGGCGTACAAAAAATTGAAAAAAATAAAATTTCGTCTTTGCTTTTGGCTGAAAATAATACACGTTGTATTGTGGCTGATAGTTCAAAAGGATTTTATATTGGAAGTTTTAATCATATTTATTACATAGATAATAATTTTAATATAAAAAAGAAAATTCCTAATACCATAGGCACAAGTGATATAAAATATTGGGAAAATAAATGGTATGCTGGCACTTTTGGGGCTGGGATTATGGAAATAAAAAATGATAGCCTCAAAAAAATTGCTCAAAATCAATATACAACCACAGGCACAATGGCGGAAAAGCTCATCAAAACTTCTGAAAATCTTTGGTGGCTGACTTATACCAATGGGGCAAATCGCATAGATAAAAACCACAAAACACATAATTTTTCTGCCAAAAATGGGCTTTTGGGTTTGGAAGTATATTATATTTTTGAACAAAAAAATAAAGAAATTTGGTTTGGGACAAACAAAGGCATTACAAAAATTATTCAAAATGATACCAACAACACAAATATTTTAACAAAAAATTGGACGTTGGACAATCAAAATCTTGTAGGAAATAAAGTTTTGTTGATTTTTGAAAAAAGCGATAAAATTTGGGCAATTACAGATAAATATTTGCATTTTTTGGAAAATGAAAAATGGCGAAAATTAGGTAGTGTAACGCTTTTGCCTGATAAAGAAATGAGTATCAAAAAAATAGTTTATAATGACGATTTTAACCAAATTATATTTTGTACCAATAAAGGAATTGTAACATTTGACACCAAAAAAATTCAAATACCAAGTTTTGCACCAAAAAAAATACAATTTTTGGGGTTAAAAGTTGATACCAATAAAAAATATTTTCACGAAATTTATACAAAAAATCAAAAAAATAGAAATATAGATTTTAGCAAAAAAATTGATTTTGAATATACCGAAAATACACTTTCGTTTTATTTTGCAGGATTGAGTTTTTTAGATGAAACCAAAAATATCTTACATTTTGAGCTTCAAACCGCTTCAACTTTGCAAAAAGGCACTGCTGAAAATATGAAAATTGTACTTTCTAACCTCAAAGGAGGCGATTATCGCCTAAAAGTTTGGTTTGAAAACGCAAACGGTTATATGTCCAATGCTTGGCAAGGCAATTTTACGATTCTTATTCCATTTTGGCGTACTTGGTGGTTTTTGATTTTTGGGGGAATTTTTGGGTTGAGTATATTGGTTTTTGTGATTCGTTTTTTTGTAAAACAAAACTACCAAAAACGCTTAGAACGCCTTGAACTTCTCCACAAAATAGAGCTTGAAAGACAACGCATTTCACGAGATTTGCACGACAATGTAGGTTCGCAGTTGAGTTATATTTTACGCATTTTAGATACATTTATTGCCAAAAATCAAACAGAAATTTCTTTTGTCAATCTTAGAAATTTTACGCAAGAAACCATCAAAAACCTGCGTGAAAGCATTTGGGCAATTCAAAAAGAAAGCATCAAAGTTTCAGAATTGACACTTAGAATAAAAAAATATGTTGGAAATATGCAAGAAAATGATGTTTTTCCCAAAACAGAATTTAGTCAACATCTACATACAGATATTTTGTTATCACCTGCCAAGGCATTGCATATTTTTCGTATGATTCAAGAGATTTTACAAAATATCTTAAAACACAGCAAAGCAAATAAAGTAGAAATTTATTTTGAAATAAACCATAATCATAATTTTTTATTTTGTATAAAAGATAATGGAATAGGTTTTATTTCAAATGAAAAATCACACCAAGAAGGGCATTATGGACTAAAAAATCTTTATGAACGCTCACAAGAAATCAACGCAACAATCCAAATTATAAGCGAAATTGGAAAGTTTAAGGTTCAAGGTTCAAAGTTTAAGGTTCAAAAAATAGATAAATGTGTCATTCTGAAAGAATCTGGCTGTTTTGTATTTGGCTATTCTATTTATCATTCACTATTAAAATCACATTTTTGGGGGAGAAAAATCAAAAAAACGTTTTTTATTTTTGTAGAAATTTTTAATCAATTTAAAAATATTTCTAAAAAAAATTATGAAAAAACCCATTCTAACTTTCGTATTTATGTGCTTGTATGTGTGTGCTTTCGCACAAGGAAAATTATTAGACAGCACCACTTTGGCAAATGAAAAAGAATACAAAAATCTTGAAGAAGCCTTAAAAGAGCCTTTGAAAGTGTATAAATTAAATTTGTACAACACAAAATTAAGCATTTTATCAAATAAAATTGGCGAATTAAAAAATTTGCAAAAATTAGATTTAAGATATAATCCAATAACCAATTTACCCAAAGAAATTAGTAAATTAAAAAATTTACAATATCTTAATTTAGAAGGAGGAGATTTAATAAATTTGCCCAAAGAAATTGGAGCATTGAAAAATCTAAAAGAAATAATTTTGTGGGGAAATGAATTAACTTCTTTACCTAAAGAAATTGGTAGTTTGGAAAATTTGCAAAAAATACACTTTAATGGAAATAATTTGAGTACTTTACCCAAAGAAATTGGGAATTTAAAAAATTTGAAAGAACTATATTTTGATGGAAATAATTTGAGTACTTTACCTAAAGAAATTAAAAAATTGAAAAATTTGAAAAAAATATCTTTATACAGAAATCCAATTTCTGAACAAGAAATAAAAAATATCAAAAAACTTCTTCCTGCTTGTGAAGTAGAATTTTAAAAAAAAATATTAAAATCACCGAATTACAATATCTCAAAATATCTCACTTACATTTTTTTTCTAACTGCAAAAACTGAATTTTAAAATTTAAAAATGGGTAGTTCATTCACCATTTACAATTCACCATTCACCATTTAAAAATATGGCATTAAAAATCGCTATTGCAGAAGATAAACCATTTCTTTTGGATTCATTGGTACAAGAAATTACCCAAAAAACAGATTTTGAGATATGCCTCAAAGCCTCTGACGGACAAGATTTTTTGGATAAATTATCTTTATTTTCTTTGGAGGCTTTGCCAAAAGTCGTTTTGATGGACATCAATATGCCTTATCTAAATGGTATTCAAACCACCGAAAAACTCAAAAAAATTCACCCAAATATGCACGTGATTATGCTCACAGTTTTTGATGAAGAAGATATGATTTTTAAGGCAATACTCGCAGGTGCAAATGGTTATTTGCTCAAAGATGAGCCTACAAGTAAGATAATTCAGGCAATAGAAGATGTAGAAAATGGCGGTGCGCAAATGTCCCCAGAAATTGCAATGAAAGCCCTTAATTTTTTAAGAAATCCTGTACCATCTCCCAAAAAAAGCAATAAATATCTTTCGGAAGACGACCTAACGCCACGAGAAATAGAGGTTTTACAAAAAATTTCACAAGGATTTTCCTATAAAGAAACTGCTGAATGTTTGTTTGTAAGCCTTGATACAGTGCGTTCTCACTTAAAAAATATTTATCTAAAACTCTATGCACGCAACAAAACCGAAGCTATCAATGAAGCCAAAAAAAGAGGATGGATTTAGTTAAAAAAAATTATTTGGCATTAAAAATAGGGTATAAAACCCTATTTTATTGATGTTTTACTATCAAAAATCAGTAGCGTTGGGTTTTATACCCAACGCCTCAAAGAAATAATAATTTTAGCATTGATATTCATTTCAAAATTAATTTAATTTCCATTTTTTTATGAAAAATTTATTTTTTGTTTTTTTATTCGTTTTTATTTCTTGGTTTAATAATATTGTTGCACAAAATTCCACAGAAGAAAATTCTTATCAAGAGCTTAATGCAAAAGGTATGAAGTTGTTTAGCGAAAATAAATACAAAGAAGCAATACCTTTATTTGAAAAAATAAAAATACAAGCTGAAAAAGAATTTGGCAAAGAACACGTTAATTATGCAACCTCGTGCAGTAATTTAGCTTTTTTATACAACACACAGAATTTATACACAAAAGCAGAACCTTTGTATATAGAAACAAAAAACATTCGTGAAAAAATTTTGGGCAAAGAAAATGCGGAATATCTAAAAACTTGTCATAATTTGGGAACATTGTATAAAAATCAAGGACTTTATGACAAAGCAGAAAATTTATTTATAGAAATAAAAAATACTCGTGAAAAAATATTAGGGAAAAATCACATGGATTATGCACGCATTTGTGGAAATTTGGCAGAATTATATAAAATAAAAAACTTATATGACAAAGCAGAAAATTTATACGTGGAAGCTAAGGATATTTCTGAAAAAGTGGTAGGCAAAGAACACGCTGATTATGCAAGTATGTGCAATAATTTAGCATCATTTTATGCAGATAAAGGTCTGTATGACAAAGCAGAAAATTTATATATTGAATCAAAAAACATCAAAGAAAAGGTTTTTGGAAAACAAAATATTAGTTATGTGTTGGCTTGTGATAATTTAGCAGGATTGTATGAAAGCAAGGGTTTATATACAAAAGCAGAAATCCTATATGTGGAAGCAAAAACTATTCAAGAGAAATTAGGCAAAGAAAATATTAAATATGCAAAAATTTGCAATAATTTAGGGGCTTTGTACCTTAGTCAAGGATTATACAATAAAGCTGAATTTTTGATGATAGAAGCAAAAGACATTACAGAAAAATTATTAGGTAAAAACTCTTTTGATTATGCGTTGGCGTGTAATAATTTGGCTTCTATTTATAAAAATCAACGTTTTTATGACAAAGCTGAACCTTTGTATGTGGAAGCAAAAAATATAACAGAAGAAAAATTAGGCAAAAATAATACTGATTATGCCCTTTTTTCTAATAACTTAGGCGAGGTATACAGACAAAAAAAATTGTATGCAAAATCTGAACTTTTTCACACAGAAGCAAAAAATATTCGTGAAAAAATACTTGGCAAAGAACACATTGACTACGCACAATCTTGTAATAATTTAGCTTTATTATACCAAAATCAAAAATTTTATGCCAAAGCAGAACCTTTGTATGTGGAAGCAAAAAATATTCGTGAAAAAATTCTTGGCAAAAAACATTATGATTATATTTCTTCTTGCAATAATTTAGCAGAATTATACAACAATCAAGACTTATATGTCAAAGCTGAACCACTTTACAAGGAAACTAATCAAGGACTTTTGACACAAATCAACCAAAACTTCTCCACACTTTCCGAAAAAGAAAAATTAGCGTATTATAATACGTTTAATTTTAAATTTGAAATTTTTAATTCTTTTGCTATCAAAAGATACAAAGAAAATCCTTATATCAGCACAAATGTTTATGATAATGTACTTGCCACAAAAGCACTTTTGTTCCATACAAACAACAAAATAAGGGAAAGAATTGCTCAAAGTAATGACCAAAATCTCAAAAATCTATATCAATCTTGGAAAGACAAAAAAGAATATTTGGCAAAAATATACGCTTTAAGCAACCAAGAAAAACAAAAACAAAATATTGATGTCCAAAAATTAGAAAACGAAGCAAACGACATAGAA
>JAAFIN010000257.1 GCA_013297825.1 Cytophagales bacterium | reverse complement strand
CACAAGGTAGTCCAAATGCTGGTATCATCAACGACCTTGCTAATTTTCCTACGATTACCAAAGATGTTATTTTGCAAGCGAATGAGAGCGTTTCCGAAACTTCTATCTCAACAGGTTATCACGCTATTGAGTTTTTGCTTTGGGGACAAGATTTTAGTACAAGCACCGCAGGAACTCGTCCTTTTACTGATTTTGTAGTTGGTGGAACTGCCCAAAATCAAGCAAGACGCAGAACTTATCTTAAAATCGTTACAGATTTATTGGTGGAACATTTGGGACAGGTACGTGATGGCTGGAATGTGGGTGCAACTTACAGGGAAAATTTTGTAAATAATACAGATTTTAATGCTACATTGGGCAAAATTTTTACAGGAATTGGCATACTTTCTAAGGGGGAAATGGCTGGCGAAAGAATGTTTGTGGCAGTGGATACGCAAGACCCAGAAAATGAACAAGATTGTTTTAGTGATTACACGCTTGAAGATGCCAAAGCGGGTTTGTTGGGCATTAAAAATGTGTATTTTGGTGCATACAAAAAATTAGATAATACCACAATTACAGGCACAAGCATTGCACAAATCGCAGAAAGTATCAACAAAAACAAACACGATGCTGTTGTAAATGCCTTGAATGATGCCCAAACCAAAATAAATAATATTCCTGCTCCTTTTGACCAATCTATTTTGAATGAAAAACAAAAGATTTTAGATGCTGTAACTGCATTACGCAATCTTAGTGATAGACTTGCTGATGTTGGAAATAGTTTGGGTGTGAAAAATTAAAAAAAGGTGTCAGGGAAAAGTAGTAAGGAGAAAGGGAATACAAAATACAAAGGAAAAGGGATAAATTTTAAAAATCAAATCACAATTTATTTTTAAATTTTACAAAAAATTGGAAATGGTTTGGGTGTGAAAAATTAAAAAAAGGTGTCAGGGAAAAGTAGTAAGGGGAAAGAGAATACAAAATACAAGGGAAAAGTAGTAAGGAGAAAGGGAATACAAAATACAAAGGAAAAGGGATAAATTTTAAAAATCAAATCACAATTTATTTTTAAATTTTACAAAAAAAACGCTTTTATTTTTGAAATAAAAGCGTTTTTTTTATTTTTAAAATTTAAGGGATAATCACTTTTTTTGAGTTTTTTGAACCTTAAACTTTGAACTTTTGAACCTTAAACTTTTTAGTTTGCAAATTCAACATTTACACGTTTTCCTTTGATTTTGTTGTTGTTCATCGCATAGATGATGTCTTGTGCGATATTTTTAGAAACATCTACAAAAGTGTAACCGTCATAAATATCTATTGCACCTATTTGGTTTCCTGCTACGTTAGATTCACCTGTGATAGCACCCAAAATATCGCCTTTGCTCACACGTTGATTTTTACCAAGATTGATAAATAATCTTACCATATTAGCATTGTTTCGGTCATTATTTCTTTCAGTGCGATTTCCTCTGTCACCTCTGTCGTTGCTATAATTACCTTTTTCGCCTTTGTTGTATTTGTCATCATTACCATAACGACTATTGCGGTCATTTCCACGACCACCATTGCCACCTCTGTCATTGCGACCACCACCACGCTCATATCTGTCGTTATTATCAAAACTTTTGCGTTTTTCAGCCATCAAAAGTTTATCTTCGCCTTGCGGAATTTCTTTTCCAATAAAATTATCAAGCATTGTAAGTGCAATTTGTTCTACATCAATACCCATTTCTGTAAGATTTTGAAATATTTGTGTAGTGTGTTTTGCTACTTTTTGATTTTCCAAAGTGCTGATAATTTGAGAAGTAATTTGTTCTCTTTTGATTTTTTGAATGTCATTGATGGTAGGAATTTCACCTTTTTGCATTCTTACTTTCGTAAATTGTTCAATATCACGCACACGTCTAAATTCACGTGGTGTAATGAATGTAAAAGCCTTACCTGTTTTACCTGCTCTACCTGTACGACCAATTCTGTGCACATAATATTCTGGGTCAAGAGGTACATCAAAATTAAATACTGCTTCAATATTATCCACATCAATACCACGTGAAGCCACATCAGTAGCAACAAGCATTGCAACACTACCTTTGCGGTAACGTCCCATTACATTATCACGTTTTTCTTGACGCATATCACCGTGCAAACCTTCTGCGCTGATACCTTTTTCTTGCAAAGCAAGCACAAGGTCATCAACACCTTGTTTTGTATTACAGAACACCAAACCAAGTTTGATTTCGTGCATTGTAATAAGGCGTGACATTAGTTCAAATTTGTTTTCGTGTTTTACTTCAAAACAAAGTTGTTCAATCATGTCATTAGTTACTTCTTTTTTAGTAACTTTAACAAGTTTTGGATTGGTTTGGAATTGTCTGGTAAGTGCCAAAATTGGGTCAGGCATTGTAGCAGAGAAGAATATTGTTTGGCGTGTTTCAGGCACACGTTCCAATATCATTTTAATATCATCAATGAAACCCATATTAAGCATTTCATCAGCTTCATCAAGCACTATCATTTTGAGGTCATTAAGTTTTAATGTGCCTCTTTCAATGTGGTCAATTACACGACCAGGCGTGCCTACTACGATTTGAACGCCTTTTCTTAGATAAGAAATTTGTTTTGTGATAGAATCACCACCATAAATTGGCAATGCAAAAATGCTTTTGTGATAACGACAAAGTTTTTTAAATTCTTCAGAAACTTGCACTGCAAGCTCTCTTGTAGGACAAAGCACCAATATTTGTACGCCTGTTGCGGTTACAGGGATTTTTTCAATCGCTGGTAATGCAAAAGCAAGTGTTTTTCCTGTTCCTGTTTGAGCTTGACCTATGATGTCGTGTCCTTCAAGGATAAAAGGAATAGCTTCTGATTGAATTGGAGTTGGTGTGTCAAAACCCATTTCTTCAATAGCACGCATAGTGTCAGGGCGAAGGGCAAGTTCTGAGAAATTGTTAATAGCCATAAAAATAATTACGTATAATATAAAAAATTATAATATTATCCCTTATTTTGGGTAAATAATTGTTAAACCGCAAAACACAACTGATACACTTCACAGGGAAGTAAGGAGAAGTTTATTTTGTTTTCGGATTAACACGTAAAAAATTTTTAAACAATTTTTTATAATTTTTGCTACTGTTTTATTTTTTTATAAATAATATTGTATAGGCAAAAATCCAAAAGCAAAACTCAGTATTGGAGATGAAATTTTAAAAACAGAATGTTTTTTGTGATAACTTTCTTTTTTAAAACGTTGCAAAGATAAAAGACATTTTTTTAATAACCAAATTTTATTTTGTATTTTTTTTGATTTTTTTAAAATATTTATGAAATCAAAAAAAAATTCTGTTTTTTATGGGAAAAATGCAAATTTAATGTTAAATGATAAATGATGAATTATGAATGGAACAGCCAAATAATATAAAAATGGTTGTTTTGTAATTTTTGTGAAAAAAAAACATACCCAAACGAAAAAGATATTCCACAAAAATTATCAGCGAAATTTAATCATTGCAAAATCCTATTTTATCTTCACATTCATTTTTATTGTTTTATCTTTCATTTTACTTTCTTCAAAGGACAATATTTTACCTGTTTTGTAGGTAACTTTTAAGTGTGTGCCTTTTTTGAAGGTAATTTTTAAATCATTTTTTTGATAATAATTATTATCTTTTTTGTACTCATCTTTTTTGCGTTTTTTTCCTTGTGTATTAAAAACAAAAGAAAATTGCATAATATCAGAAGCATCAAATATTCGTTCTCCTTCTTGTTGAAGAAGCAATTCTTTTGGTATCAAATAACCCTCCAAACCAACGATTGGCACATTTTCACCTACAAGATTAACTTCAAAAAGCTCCAAAGGCAAATAATCTGGTGCAAACACACTCAACCATTTTGGACTTTCTAAACTTATACCCATTTGGTCAGTGTATTTTTTTCTAAATTCTTCGTGAGTATCTGACCTATCACGATATGAGGGTTGATATTTTGGGTTTAGCTTATATTTGTGTTGGTGTGTGATAACCAAGATGTGTGTATATTTTTCCAAATACTTTTTATCAAACAACAACATATTTTCTTTGAAATCAATCTCCATCATACCAAAACTATATTGTTTTGTGCTATCAGAAAGATAAAAATCTCCTAATACACAATATTGTGGTCTCCAATAATATCCCTTCATTTGTGGATATGCTATATTTTTAAAAAAAATCAGAAAAAAAAATAATAACCAATATTTCATAGTTTTTAAGGTGTTTTTGTAAGAAAATAAATGTTAAATAAATGTTTCTAATTATTTACCATTGAGGAGTTTGAATTTTTACTGTTCAAATTAAAAATACACAAATATTTAGGCAAAATGCAAATGGTAAATAATTTATTTTCGTTACTTAAAACTTGAAAGTTACATATTCATCTAACAAAGGGTCTTCTTCTGTGATGAGTGTTTCATCTATTTTCATTGTAATTTGTAGATGTGTTCCCTTCTTAAAAGATACACCCACTTTTTTTGAGCGTTCTTTGATGTATCCTTCATCTGACTTTGTTAACGTGCTTAACTTTGGATGATGTAACACAAAAGAAAATTTCATCAATTCATCACTCTTGATTTGTGTTTGTTTTTGAAGTAAAAGCTTTGTAGGAACTACATACCCCATAAATCCCATTAATGGTTTGTCTTCTACATTTGTAAATTCAAAAAAATAATCATCTCTACCAGCAGTACCTTCAACGCATAAATATCCGACCTCTTTTGTATTTGTATCTATTTTACTATAATAACTAGGATATTCATTAGATATAAATGAGTGAACACATATACCAACAGGGTTACTATACCTTTCCTGATACATATTCAACCTTTTGACAACAATACAATAAGAAGATTTTTTTATAGATTCAAACATTTTCTTAAAATATATTGAATCCTGTCTGTGCATAAATTCTTTTTCTTGATACATTCCAAAATATTTTTCTGTTGGTTTGTCTTTGTCAAAAAAGAGAACTTCAAACATAGTTACAACATGTTGTGAATATGCTGTGCTTTGATAAAATAAAAGAAAAGAGAATATGAGGAGGTATTTCATAGTGTTTTTTTAGGGGAAAATTAATATTTAATCATTGCACAATCCTATTTTATTTTTACGTGAAGTTTTATTTGTTTGTCTTTCATTGTTTTTTCTTCAAAAGACAATATTTTACCTGTTTTGTAGGTAACTTTTAAGTGAGTTCCTTTTTTAAATGTTATTTTTAAATCATTTTTTTGATAATAATCATTATCTTTATTTCTATAATCATTTGCTATATTACGTTTTTTTCCTTGTGTATTAAAAACAAAAGAAAATTGCATAATATCAGAAGCATCAAATGTTCGTTCTCCTTCTTGTTGAAGAAGCAAGGTTTTTGGTATTAAATAGCCCTCCAAACCAACTATTGGCACATTTTCACCGACAGAATTAACCTCAAAAAGCTCCAAAGGTAAATAATCTGGTGCAGATAAACTCAACCATTTTGGGCTTTCCAAGCTTAACCCCATTTGGTCTGTGTATTTTTTTCTAAGCTTTTCATGAATTTCTAATCTATAATCTCCCAAATATGGATATGGATGTACATATTTGTATGGAGATTTATAACGATATTCATCTTCAGATTTTAACTTATATTTGTGTTGGTGTGTGATAATTAAGATATGTGTGTATTTCTCCAAATACTTTTTATCGAACAACAAGATATTTTCTTTGAAATCAATCTCTATCATACCAAAATTTTGTTGTTTTGTGCTATCTGAAAGATAAAAATCTCCCAACATACAATATTGTGATCTCCAAGAATACGGTCTATTTTGCGAAAATGCAATATTTTTTAAAAACAATAGAAAAAATAATACTAACCAATATTTCATAACTTTTAGGCATTTTTTATGTGAAAAAATAAATGTTAAAACTCAAAAGTTATATACTCATCTAACAAAGGATATTCTTCCTCAATAATCGTTTCATCTGTTTTCATTGTGATTTGGAGGTGTATTCCTTTTTTGAAGGATACACCTACTTTCTTTGAGCATTCTTTGATGCGTTCTTCATTTGATTTATGTGACATACTTAACTTTGGATAATTCAACACAAAAGAAATTTTCATTAGTTCAGCTCTTTTGATTTTTTTTCGTTTTTGAAGTAAAAGCTTTGTGGGGATTATATATCCTACAAAACCCATTATTGGTTCATCTTTTGTATTTTCAAAATCAAAAATCATCCCACTATGTTCAATATTAAAAGTTCCACCATCTTCTATATCTTCATCAATTTTATTAAAGCGCAAATGATGTGGGAAGGGATATGGGCGAACAGCTAAACCAAGAAACCCCCACCTATAGCTGCGTAAATAATACGAATTCAATCTTTTGACAACAATACAATAAGAAGATTTTTCTATAGATTTTAATAATTCTTTTAACTCTTCTGAATCATATCTATCATAAAATGGTTTTTCTTGATACATTCCAAAATATTCTTTTGTTGGTTTGTCTTTGTCAAAAAAGAAGACTTCAAACTCAATAGCACCTTGTGAATATGCTATACTTTGACAAAAAAAGAGAAAAGAGAGTAATAGGAGGTATTTCATAGGGTTTTTTTTAGGGGAAAATTAATATTTAATCATTGCACAATCCTATTTTATTTTTACGTGAAGTTTTATTTGTTTGTCTTTCATTGTTTTTTCTTCAAAAGACAATATTTTACCTGTTTTGTAGGTA
>JAAFIN010000256.1 GCA_013297825.1 Cytophagales bacterium | reverse complement strand
TTAAAAAAATATTTTCCAAATTTGGAAAATTTTATGTTGAATGGTAAATGGTAAATGAAACAGCCAAATACATTTTTGTTAAAAAAATATTTTTCAAATTTGGAAAATTTTATGTTGAACGATAAATGGTAAATGAAACAGCCAAATACATTTTTGTTAAAAAAATATTTTTCAAATTTGGAAAATTTTATGTTGAACGGTAAATGGTAAATGAAACAGCCAAATACATTTTTGTTAAAAAAATATTTTCCAAATTTGGAAAATTTTATTAAAATTTCAAATTTTTTGTTTTTTTCTAATCTTTAATTTTAATTAGCAGAAATTTTTATAAAGCCCCCTAACCCCCAAAGGGGGGATTTTATAAGGAGAAAAGCCAAAATATCCAAATTACTGCATAATAACAAGGCTGTTTCATTTACCATTCATCATTTACCATTCACCATTTAAAAAATGACCGAACAATTTTTATCTTTTATTTGGAAAAATCAAAAATTTGATGCCCAAAATCTCCTTACTGATGCCCAAAAAAAGATTGAAATATTGGAAATTGGTTCGGAAAATACACAAGGCGGTGCGGATTTTCAAAATGCAAAACTTGCAATAGATGGACAAATTTGGTTTGGAACAATAGAAATTCACATAAAAGCCTCTGATTGGTACAAACATCAACACCAAAAAAACAAAAATTATAATAATGTCATCTTACATTTGGTTTGGGAAAATGATATTTTGGCAGAAAAAGACAAAGTTTTGAGAGAAGATAATTCTCCAATTCCTACGCTTTCGCTCAAAGAACGTGTAAAACCTTATTTTGTCCAAAATTTTTTGGCATTATTTTCTACAAAACTTTTTTCTACAAAAACCTCCAATAAAAATACGCAAAAAACAATTCTTTGCACTTCCCAACTTCCACAAGTGCCTGATTTGTATAAATTTCAAGCATTGGATAAATCACTTGCCCAAAGATTGGAAAAAAAAGCAGATTTTGTGAGAGAAATTTTACAAAAAAATAATCAAGACTGGGAAGAAACTGCTTATCAATTATTAGCCAAAAATTTTGGTTTTAAAGTCAATGCAGAGCCTTTTTTGCGTATTGCTGAAAATTCTCCTTTTAAAATTTTGGCAAAACACGCAGATAATCTTTTGAGTATTGAGGCTATTTTATTTGGGCAAGCGGGTTTTTTGGACATTGAAATTACCCAAAATACAGATGAATATACCCAAAAATTGAAAAAAGAATATGATTTTTTGGCAAAAAAATTTGATTTAAAAAATCAAAATCACGTATCTGAATGGCAATTTTTGCGTATGCGACCTGCTAATTTTCCTACACTTCGCATTGCACAATTTTCGAGTTTGGTATTTCATTGGCATAACTTTTTTTCAGTACTTTTGTATGAAAATTATAAAAACTTACACGAAAAATTTGATATTTTAACCTCTGATTATTGGCAAATTCATTATCATTTTGGTAAATTTTACAAAGGAAAAACGCCCCAATTAGGCAAAAGTAGCATTGAAAATATTTTTGTAAATACGGTTATTCCGTTGCGTGTAGCATACAGCAAAGCCAAAAATTTGCCTGATATCCTTTCACAATCTTTGGAAGATTTGGAAAAATTACCTGCTGAAAAAAATGCAATCCTTGATACTTGGAAAACCGCAGGCATTGCCCACAAAAACGCTTTTGATGCACAAGCATTATTAGGACTTTATCAAGATTTTTGTGTTCCACAACGTTGTTTGGATTGTGTGATTGGTAATTTTTTAATAAATAGAACAGCCAATGTCTGAAACAGGATTTTCAGGATTTAAAGATTTTCAGGATTAAATACAAATTAAACCTTGAACTTTTGAACCTTGAACTTTTGAACCTTAAACCTTGAACTTTTTGAACCTTGAACCTTAAACCTTTAACTTTAAACCTTAAACTTCCCAATGTTTCAAAGCACAGATTCCTACATAGCCACACGTGAGTTACAGGTGGCAGTAAATGCAAGTATTCATTTGCAAAAACCGCTTTTAGTAAAAGGCGAACCAGGCACAGGAAAAACGTTATTAGCCCACGAAATTGCAAAATCTTTGGGCAAAAAACTTATTACTTGGCACGTGAAATCTACCACAACCGCACAACAAGGTCTTTATGAATATGATGCAGTTGCACGTCTTAGAGATTCGCAGTTGAGTAATCAAAAAGAAAACCATCAGAAAGTAATGGATATTTCCAATTATATTCGCAAAGGCAAACTTTGGGAGGCTTTTGAGGGAGAAATCAATGCAAAAAATGAGTTGGAGAATTGCGTTTTGTTGATTGATGAGATTGACAAAGCTGATATTGAATTTCCAAATGACCTTTTGTTAGAATTGGATAAAATGGAGTTTTTTGTATATGAAACCCAGCAAACTATCAAAGCGACCAAACGCCCTATTATCATTATCACCTCCAATAATGAAAAAGAATTGCCTGATGCGTTTCTTAGAAGGTGTTTTTTTTATTACATTGCTTTTCCTGACCCTGCTACAATGCACGAGATTGTAAAAGTGCATTTTGGAGATTTGGGAGATGATTTGATTGATGATGCAATGCGCATTTTTTATCAAGTGCGTGAATTGAAAGGCATCAAAAAAAAGCCTTCCACCAGCGAACTTGTGGATTGGATAAAACTTTTAAAATACGGACAAATTGCTTGGAAAGATGTTTCTAATTTTGATATTCAAACCCAAAATCTGCCTTATTCTGGTGCATTGCTAAAAAATGAACAGGATTTAACTTTTTTTGAAAGATTGAAAAGGAAGTTTTAAAAATTATTTTTGAAATTATATTTTTACATTTTAACTTTTTTTAAAAATAAAAAAAATATGTTTAGACGCAATTTTTTAAAGAAATTATCACTTGCTACGCTTGGAACTTTGGGCGGACAAATGATATTTTCGCCTTACATTTTTCCTTTTTTTAAGAATAATTTTAATAATCAAATGGAATTTTCACAAGAAAATGATTTAGAAGATGATGCTGAAAAAACATCTGTTTTAGTCATAGGTGCAGGAATGGCTGGACTTTCCGCAGCACGCACTTTGAAAGAGGAAGGTTTTAAAGTAACCATTTTGGAAGCTCAAAATCGCATTGGTGGTCGTGTAGCAACAGATTATAGTTTGGGTTTTCCAATGGAATTGGGTGCAGGTTGGATTCATGGCCCTGAGGGAAATAATCCCATTACGCCTATTGCCAATAAAGCAGGCGGAAAATTGTATGAAACCAACGACCAAAGTATTGAATTTTTTGATGAAAATGGCAAAGCATTATCTGATGAAAGCACCGACAAACTTTATAAAGCATACCAAAAAATGATAGCAGAGCTTGAAAAAAAATATGAAGACAAAGAAATTTCTGAAGATATTTCGCTGGCTGATGCCATCAAAAAACATTATCCACAATATGCCAATGATGCTTTTATGCAATATCAACTTTCTGCTTATGCGGAATTTGATGCAGGAGGCGGACTAAATGACCTTTCTGCGATAGGTTGGCAAGGTGATAGCAATTTTCCTGGTGATGATGTGATTTTGACCAATGGCTATGAACTTGTCCCTAATTTTTTGGCAAAAGGATTGGATATCAAACTGAATTGTAAAGTTTCTGAAATTTCTTATGACAAAACAGGCGTAGAAGTTACAACTTCCAAAGGGAAATTTGAGGCAGATTATGCGGTGGTTACATTGCCTTTGGGTGTTTTGAAAAAAAATATCGTAAAATTTGACCCTGAATTACCTACTGAAAAAAAACGTGCTATCCAAAAAGTAGGAATGGGAAAAATCAATAAAGTTGCGTTGGTTTTTGATAAATGTTTTTGGAATCCCAAAACACAATATTTTGGTTATTGTTCGCCTGTGATGGGTATGTATAATTATTTTATGAATACACGCACTTTTTGCAATATAAATGCACTTGTTACATTTGGCATAGGTGATTTTGGGCTGACCTTAGAAAGTCATTCACAAGAAAAAATTAAAAATGACATTATGAATATTTTAAGAAAAATATTTGGTAAAAATATCCCTGAACCTTCCAAAATTCTTGTTACAAAATGGAATAATGACCCTTACACGTATGGTGCGTATTCGTATTGTGCGGTAGGAAGTAGCCTTAAAGATTTTGAAGAATTAGGAAAATCTGTTCAGAAAAAATTGTTTTTTGCAGGCGAACACACAAGTCGTAAATATCGTGCTACAGTACACGGAGCATATATTTCAGGACAAAGAGTTGCAAAACAGATAATTGATTTGTAATTTTTTTAGGTGTCAGGAAAACAGCCAAAGTCTGAATCAGGATTTTCAGGGTTTAAGGATTAGGAGGATTTCTTTAAATTTCTTTAAATCTTGAACTTTTAAAATTCCCCTTTTGGGGGTTAGGGAGCTTTCTTTTATAATATTTTAAGCTCAATTTTTCTGTTGTTTTTGTCTAATGCAAAAGTAAATTTTTTTGTGGAAAAAGAAAAGACAACTTTGTCATTCTGAAAGAATCTGGATGTTTTTTGCACAGAACAGCCAAATTTTACGGAATGACATAGTTGTTTTTTTCTTATTATGTTGAATAAAATCAAACAAATATTTAAACAAAACTAAACATCAAATTATTATCATTACCTTTTCCTATAAAGTTTGTTTAACTTTTTGATTATTTTTTTAAACAAATCAAAATTAAATATTAAAATATTCATTTAAAAATTTTAAATAAAAATAAAATTTAACAAAAAGATAATGTTAAAATATTTGTTTTTCTTACATTTAAGGTTTTGCTTTGCAAAATAATTTTCAATTTTTTAAACAATTTAATTAAACGCATTTTTTATGAAAAACAGCAAACAGCAAACAGCAAACAGCATTTTAGCATTGACATTGCTTTTTTTGTGCATCAGTTTTAATCTCAAAGCACAATTCATTACAAATGGTAATAATGTTTCTCTGCCACCTTCTATGAATCTTGGTTTGGGAACTCAATCATTTGGTTGGAGATTACAAGTATCACCACAAGCGCCCATACCAAATTGGGGTGGGATTTTGATACAAGATAATATTCCAAATGCAACAGCCCTTAAATTGGCTACTTATGGGCAAACAAATGGATCTTGTATTATTTCTGCAGTAAAAAATGATGATACACATAAAGGAGCAACTTTAACAATAAATGCTGAAGGTGGCGCAGTAGGCATAGGCACAGGTGTTGGTGTTGAATATTCAAATGCAGATTACCGTTTGTATGTTCTCAAAGGCATTCGCACTGAAAAAGTTCGTGTGGATTATGCAAGTAATTGGGCAGATTATGTATTCGCGCCAAACTATAAACTTCGCCCTCTTTCAGAAGTAGAAGCATTTATCCAAAAAAATCAGCATTTGCCTGATGTGCCTTCTGCAAAAGAAATCCACGAAAAAGGTATTGATTTGGGCGAAATGCATAAAATCCAAATGCAAAAAATAGAAGAACTTACATTGTATCTTCTTGAAATGAAAAAAGAAAATGATTCCCTCAAAAAACGCTTAGAGGCTCTTGAATCAAATTCAAAAAAATAATCTCCTCACATTTATTCTATCCTATCATTTATGAAAGCACTAAAAAAACTTGTTTTTTTGGGTATAATGCTTGTACTCTGCTTTTTTCAGAGTTGTAAGAAAAATAGTGAGGAAGCAACACCTGATATCAAGCCTGAATCCTGTATGTCTGATGTGAATTTTGATATGTATTACCAATACGAATATTATCCCACACAATACTCCCCAAGTGACCAGCCTTCTTATGAAAAAATAGTATGTGATACAATGCTCAATGACTCGTTTATGACATTTGAGGCAAAGGAAGTGGGTGCAAGTGAATATGAGTGGCAAATAGGCAATGAAGCAACTCCAAGAAAAGGGAAAAGTGTTACCTTAAAATTTACTTTTAGAAACCTGCAAAGTCCTACATCACTTAACATCACACTTACCACAAAATTTACCACTGAAGGAAATTGCAGAAAATATCCTGATAACAAAAAAACGGTTACAAGAAAAATGCATATTCTTCCTGAAACTATGCCTGCTTATATTGGTAAATTTAGGGGATATGATACCAATTTCCCTAATCAGGTTTATGATATTACAATCTTAAACCCTCCTCCTTATGGTATTGATGTAATAGGATTAGCTAATCCATTTTATTATGCAAATGATATGGGAGGAGGGGGAGGATATAAAACGTTTGCTATAGGTATTAGGAGAGACCTCAATAATTGCAAAGCATTTACTCCATATGTTTGGGGAGGACGTTGTTTTGTATATGGCAACAATAACAATAAAATTAGCATCACATATTATGTAAGGTCAAATAATAATTGTACCAGCCCAAACTACGAAACAAAAACACATACTTTTGTAGGCACAAGAATTCCTTAATTTTTATTAAACAAAACTTAAAACATGAAATTAAAACTCGTTTTTTTGGGTATAATGCTTGTACTCTGTTTTTTTCAGAGTTGTAAGAAAAATAGTGAGGAAGCAACACCTGACATCAAGCCTGAACCTTGTATGTCTGATGTGAATTTTGATATGTATTATGAGTATGAGTATTATCCTACACAAGACTCCCCAAGTGACCAGCCTTCTTATGAAAAAATAGTATGTGATACAATGCTCAATGACTCGTTTATGACATTTGAGGCAAAGGAAGTGGGTGCAAGTGAATATGAGTGGCAAATAGGCAATGAAG
>JAAFIN010000254.1 GCA_013297825.1 Cytophagales bacterium | reverse complement strand
AATATTTTTGATGTGAGTGTTCAAGAAGTAAAAAAAATCATTAAAAATGCAAAATAAAAATCCTTAAAAAAATGGCACTACTTTTTAACATTGAAGAAGATGAATTTTACCAAGAAGGTGTAGAGGCTGGCATCAAAAAAACACTTGAAAAAGCCAACTTGGAAATTGAAAAAGCCAACTTGGAAATTGAAAAAGCCAACTTGGAAAAGAAACAAGCAATTTCTGAGCTTTTACAAAAAAATATTCTCAAAGCACACCAATCAGGAATTGAAATCAATATGATTGCAAATATTTTTGATGTGAGTGATCAAGAAGTAAAAAAAATCATCAAAAATGCAAAATAAAAATTCTAAAAAGTTTTTAAAAAATTTTAAAACCAAAGCCTTTGTATTCGTGTTACAATAAATATAGAGGAAAAATAGAAATTTTTTTATCGAAATTTCTATTTTTTTTTGAAAAATTTTTACCAAAAAAACTTTCTTAAACTTTTTTGCCAAATGAAATCACAAGACTCAATTCCAACCTCCAAAGTACAACGTGCTACAAAATTTATCACAACAGGTATCAAAATTGGCGGAAATTATATAAAACATTATGTCAAAAAAGCCTTTGGACAAGATGCAGAAGAAGGAAAACAAGAACTTCACGAAGACAACGCAAGAGATATTTACAAATCTCTTAGCCAACTCAAAGGTAGTGCTTTGAAAGTTGCCCAAATGCTCAGTATGGACAAAAATATTATGCCAAAAGCATACGTTGAAAAATTTACAATGGCACAATATTCTGCTCCTCCCTTATCAGGTCCCTTAGTTGTAAAAACTTTCAAAAAATATTTTGGAAAAACCCCACAAGAGATTTATGATAGTTTTGAGATGGAAGCTACCAACGCAGCATCTATCGGACAAGTGCATACTGCCTACAAAAATAATCAAAAACTTGCGGTAAAAATCCAATATCCTGGCGTTGCAGATAGTATTCACAGCGATTTAAAAATGGTAAAACCTTTTGCGTCTATTATTTTAGGTTTGCCTGACAAAGATATTGACAAATATCTCCAAGAAGTAGAAACAAAACTTACCGAAGAAACCGATTATCACTTAGAACTTAAACGCTCACAAGAGATTTCAAAGGCGTGTAGTCATATTCCAAATATTATTTTTACAAAATATTATCCTGAATATTCTGCTGAAAAAGTCCTTACAATGGATTGGCTTGATGGTTTTCATTTAAAAGAATTTTTATTAAAAAATCCTTCCCAAGAAGTACGCAATCAAATAGGACAAGCATTGTGGGAGTTTTATCATTTCCAAATGCACACGCTCAAAGCAGTACACGCTGACCCACACCCAGGCAATTTTTTGATGCGTGAAAATGGAACTTTGGGCATTATTGATTTTGGTTGTGTGAAAGAAATTCCTGAAAATTTTTATACAGAATATTTTAGGGTAATTAATCCAAAAATGCTTGAAAAAGAAAATGAAGCAGAACTTTTGAAAATTTTTTATAACCTTGAATTTCTGAATGAAAAAGATACGCCTGAATTGGTAGCTTTTTATGTAAATGTTTTCAAAAAAATGATTGACCTTTTGTGCAGACCTTTTAGGGTAGATTATTTTGATTTTAGCAATGATGATTATTTCAAAGAAATCTATGAATATGGTGAAAGCCTTGCTACAATGCCTGAAATTCGCAATTCTAAGGAAGCAAGAGGTGCAAAAGATTCTTTGTATATCAATCGCACTTATTTTGGTTTGTATGCCATTTTGAATGAATTAAAATGTAATAACATTAAAATTTCTCGTCCAGAGTTTTAAGAAGTTTAAAAGTTCAAAGTTTAAGGTTTAAAAAAAATTCCCCCAAAAGTTACAGAAAAACTTTTGGGGGAATTTTTTTTATTTGTATTGGTCAAATGCCAGTTTGTAATAGTTTTTGAGAGAGAGTTTCAACCAATTTGGTGAGATAATTTTCACATTATTTCCATAAGTTGCAAGAACTCCTAAAAAATCATCAGGGTAATCATCATCAAAATAAATTTTTATACTAATCCTAAATTCTTGCTCATTATCTTTTTGTATTTCTTGTGTATTATGAAATTTTTTTATTTTTAATCCTTTACCAACTTTTGATGAAAAAGAAAGTATAATTTCCTTAGGTTGCTCATATTTAAATTTATGAACATTGATATACAAACCATAAGCATTTTCAAAATAATCAGGTTGTTGGATTTTTTCTCTAAAATCAGTGTTGTCCTCATAACTTTTATATTTGTTAGGTGTTCCAAGCATAAAATTTGTAATTCTATCAAAATTATAGAATTTAACCCATTGTGTTTCATCTTTTTGAGGTTTTTGATTATTACGCTCTAATTCTATTCCTAATACAAACCAATTATTTTGATATTCACGAATTAAATAAGGTTTTATTACTCTTGGGATAGGTTTTTCATCAGTTGGTTTTTGATAATCAAAACTTATTGTTGTTTTATTTTCTATGGCTTCAAGCATTTTACCCAAATGTTCAAAATTTGTAAAAGCTGTATTATTTTCCAATTTGATAAATTTGTTGTTATTTATTCCATTCAAATAATCCATAAAATTATCAGTTTTTTCTTCCAAATACATTTTTAATTCGCCTTTTATAACATTGATTTGTTTAAAAAGCTCATTTTTAAGTGCTTGGTTGTCAGTAATCAACACATATTTTTTTTCACGCCCTACATTTTTTATGTCATAACCCAAATTTTTCAATTCAGCAATAAGTTTTTCTACCAAACTTGTTCCAAGCCCAATTTTATTTGCCAAATCTTTTCTGGAAGCTGTTTGGTGTTCTTTGAGATATGTAATAATTTTTTGTAATTGTAAAAGTTTATCCAAAGAATAATCATTTGAAATCGTATTTTTGTTCGTCATATTTTTAGTTGTTTTTTTAGTTATTTTTTGTGCAAAAATATTTTTTTTGTTACACAATATTTTTGAGTAACACACCCTTTTATTTTGCACTTGTAATTTAATAACAAAAAAAATAAACTCAAAAAAAATGAACGAAACTCAAAATTCTAACAAAAATTTTAGGCTTGTAGGTAGCATTTGTAGCGTGCTTGCACTTGTGTTGGGCATTATTTGCCTTCTGTTTTCTTTTATTCCGCTTTTTGGAGCATTGGCATTTTACCCAAGTCTTTTTGCGTTTGTGTGTGCAGTGGTTGGTTTGGTGTTTGCGGTCAAAGCAAATTCAAGCACAGGAGCGTCCATTACTGCCTTAGTAATTTCACTTTTAGCGTTGGTATTTTCTTATATGAGTTATGTAGCCATACGAGGTGTAGTAGGCGACACAAGCAGATACGAAAAAGCTGAAAAAACAGAAACCCAAACCGTAGCAATGCAAACAGAAAAGCAAGAAACAACCGAAGAAGAAACCAAAAAACAAGGAGAAACCGAAGAAGAAACACAAGAAACGAAAAAAAATATAGAAGAATCAACACACAAAGACATTGAAGATTTGGGTGATGGTTGGAATAGGTTTCATCACAAACAATATGATTTTTCTTTGGAATTGCCAGACATCTTCGGAGTGGGTTATAATTCTTTGGAATCATCATATTATCTCAAAGAATGGAAAGTAACAAGTGCAGGAACGCAATATTATGATATAAAAAATAAAAAAAATAGTCGTGATATTGTTATCAATGTAACTGACGTAACAAGCAATCGCAACAAAAAATATTTGCAAGACCGCTACCAAAATTATTTAAAGGATAAAAAAGTAGCTTATAAAGTGTTATATGATAATTGGTATGTAGTATCACATAAATATAATAATGAAATCTCCTACGAAAAAGCATTTTTCAAGAATAATCATATTTATTTTTTGCAAATACGCTACAAAAATCACGAAAAAAATTACATAGAACCTCTTTTAGATAGAATACAAAAGTCTTTTATGTAAAAAAATAATTGTGTCATTCCGTAGGAATCTGGCTGTTCTTCTGCGTACAAATAGCCAGATTTTTGAAAAATTATAACGTTTCACAGGTATAAATGCCTGTGCTATACATAAAAATACAAAAATATGTACAGAATAGGCATTTATGCCTATTTTTAAAAATTTTAATTCATTCAAAAAAATATGTCAAAACACCCAATTATCAAAATAATAGGCGTAGGAAGTGGAAACAATACCCTACAATATGTGCAAAACACAGGCATAAAAAATGTTGAATTTTTGGAATATGAAACTGTCCCAGAAAACAACGAGCAAATAAAAAACACACTATCAGAGGCTACCAATATGATTTTTTTAATTGCAAACTCAGATGAAAGCACAAACATTGAGCTTGCAATTATAACAGCAAAAATAGCCAAAGAACTTGATATTTTGACGATTGTTCTTTTGATAAAGCCTTTTGACATTGAAAGCGAAAATACAAAAGAATTATATCAAGCCTGTGATACGTTGTTAATTATTCCTAATGAAAAAAATAAAAATTTTTCACAAGCAAATAATATAATTGCGACAATCATCAAAAATATCATTGAACTTATTATCATACCACAAGAAATTAACCTTGATTTTGATGATGTAAAAACTGTTATGAAAAATGCTGGCGCTGCTTTCGTGGGTTTTGGTAAAGCAGATGGCGAAAATCGTTCCTTGAATGCCACAAAAAAAGCCTTAAATTCTTCATTATTGACTACCAAAAATATATCTGGGGCTACAAAAATATTACTTTCTGTTACAGCAGGCAAAGCTGAAATCAAAATGGAAGAACTCTGTCAAATTACAGATTATATCAACGAACAAACAGGACAAAACGCACTAACAATATTTGGGGCAGGCAATGATGAATCACTTAATGATGCAATATCTGTGATGATTATTGCAACAGGATTTTAAACAAATTTTATTTTTTAAAAAAAATAAATATATTGCGAGGGTAATTTTTAACAAAAAACAGGAATTGCTGAAAACCTGAAAAAAGTAGGCGAAAATTAAAAAAAAATATTATGGAATTCATAGAAAATCTCAATTTTCTTATTGGTATCTATGCAACATTTGCTGTTTTATATCTGATAGCATCTCTCCCTCCAAAACCTTTATCACCCTCAAAAACAAAAAAAATAAAAATACCAGATAAACGTTACACAAAAACAAATGGATATAGAGAAGATACAATAAATAAAAGTCATGAAGAATATGAGGGAGATTGTGAACGACACAACAAACGAATGACAGATTGGAATATAGCATATCCAAAAGTATCAAGCGTGTTAATGAACAGAAGTTTTTTATTATTTATATGTATTGCCATTGGGATTACGCTAAAATCAATTTCAAAACAAGGTAATCAAGACTCTGAAAAAGTTAGTCAAAACGTCAAAAACACAGATACAACTATGCACAAAAAAATTGAAAATTTGGGTGACGGTTGGAATAGATTTCATCATAAATATGGGTTTTATTTGGAATTGCCAAATAATTTTAGGGCAACTGTTTTGGCAAATTCAGGATTGCAATGGTATCAAATAGATAGTGATTTTGAGAGTTTTGTTGTTACTGTGGAAACAATGGGCGGAGGGGACAAAAAATACTTGGAACAAAGTTATCAAACCTATTTACAAGATAAAAATATACCTTATAAAGCCATTTATGATAATTGGTATGTGGTATCTGGTTATCAGGACGAAAATACAATTTTTTATAAAAAAACATTTTTTAAATATAACCAAACTCATTTCTTGAATATTATCTACAAAAACAATAAGAAACAAGAAGTAGAACCTCTTTTGGATAGAATACAAAAGTCGTTCAAATAAAATTTGGTTGCCATTGTGTAGTTATAAAATTGTCAAATAACCGTTTTTTTGAATGTATTACAAGGGATAAATTTTTCTTATTAATAAAAACGCACTAAAAAAATACTATGAACGTTTGGAAATTTTCATCACGTTGGAGTGATACTGGCACTCCTGAATCTTCTATTTTGTCTATTTTTAGAAAATATGCGATTGTTTTTGCATATAATATTAAACCTGATGGACAATCAAGTTTTAATATTGAACAAAAAGTTAAAGAAGGTGATTTAATTGCTATAGCAGATGGTTTTAACATTGTAGCTATTGGAAAAGCTTTATCAAATGCTAAAGCTATTGATGGTTTTATTGAACCTTATTTTGAACAAGATATAATAAAAAATTATTGTGGAGATCCTGATGTAATTGCTGTAAAAATAAAATTAATTGATTTATCTGAAAAAGATAGGTTTTATTATCAAAAAATGGGACGTTTTCACGCATTACACAATGAGAAAAATAACAAAGTAAATAAATTATGGGAAAATCAAACTAAAAATTTTTCTATAAATGCAAAAACCGTTACTTTAAAATACAACAATCAAAGTGAAAATGCCATAATTTTTGAAAACGGAGCAAAATATATAATTCCTATTTATCAAAGACCTTATTCTTGGACTGAAGACCAAATAAAAAAGTTTGTTTCAGACATTTTTATATCTTATTGGGGAATTGATAAACAAATTATAGAAGAACCTATGTTTATAGGCACAATGCAATTATCTGAAAAAAAACTTATTCACACAAATAAATTTGAACAGGAAGTTATTGATGGGCAACAACGACTAAGCACATTTTTAATTTTATTGAAAGTTTTAAGTTTGAAATTCCCTAATTGTGAAGAACTAAAAAATATTAGAGTTCTTTAAATGAGAGATTTTTACCAAATATTTAATTTTTAAATATTTTAAGTGTTTTATCAAAATTTTTCATTACTTTTTGTTTATATTTTTAACGTATAATTTAAAATTCCATAAGG
>JAAFIN010000255.1 GCA_013297825.1 Cytophagales bacterium | reverse complement strand
TATTGGAGCTGACTTTTCAGAAGAAGAAATCCAAAGTGGACTTGAATTTGTGAGGGAAAAAGACCTTAAAAATTACAAAAAATACAACGAAAAATTTTAAAAATTATCTAAAATTCTGAACAGCCCAGGGTTAGGGGGCTTTTATTTTGTCAACGCAAAAACTATTTTAACTTGATGATGTTTTTTGATGGCTTTTCCATTTTTTGTGGCAGGCAACCAAAGTTTTTGCGTGTCAGAAAGTTTTAAAATTCTAATTGCCTCATCTTCCAAACCATAGCCTATTTTTTTGCTAATAACTTTTATGTGCGAAATTGAACCATCTTTTTCCACCACAAAGCTAATTTCAATTTCACCTTCTTTTCCTGCATTTACCGCACTTTGAGGATATTTTTTATTAGAACTTACAAAAGCAATCCACGCAGTTTCTTCCCCTTGAAATGTAACAGGGCTTTCCAATAAAATAGGTTTTTCAAGTTCTTCTTTTGCTGTCATTACATCTTTACTTTCCACATCATTTGATATTTTATCATTTGATATTTTTTCAGTTTCTGCGACCTCATTTTGTTTCTTTCCTTTGCTTTTGGTTACTTTTAAAGTTTCGCCTGCGGTTGCATTATATGTTGGGCTAAATGTTTGGACATTTTTGTTTTTTGGTAATCTTGCCCTTTTATCCGTTTTTTTGTAACTTTGTATGACTACTTCATCTGTTGTTCCCAAAGCATTATTACTCACGCCAGAAGGCAAAGGTAAAACTTGTTGAACTTTTGTGTTTTTGCCATTTGGATTGCGAACTTCATCATCTACTGCCACAAAAGACGTGTAAGCAGTTAAAAGATTGTATTTTAAACCTAATTCTGTAACGGTTTTGATGCGTGAAGCATTTTCAGGATTATTGTTAATGGTTTCTTGCATACGTTCTGTGTCATAAGAGGCGTAAGCATAACCAACCGCAAGTTTGTTGTAATCGTCCAAAAGGCGGATTTTTGTTCTTGCCCAAAGATAAGGCAGTGCTTGGTTGCCTTGTTGTGCATAATTTGCAAATTGATTTACATTAATTTCTTGTTTGTAATCATTCAAACCACTTTTTCCTGTGATAATAATTTTGCCTTTTGGTTTTCCTCTATATTTTCCTTGAATAATAATAGGTCTTTCTACAAAAATATCACCTACATTTTGCGGTTCAATATCATACACCTCAAAACCTTCATAACTTACATTGATGCGTGTTAAAACAGGCATTTGGACATAATCCAAAAAGCGTTTTCCTACTTTTTGGGCTTCTTTTTCATTGGTAACAATAAAAGGTTCGCCCATTCCTACATTTGCCATTCCTTCTATCAAATAACGATTTACGCTACTTCCAATCCCAAAAGCAAATAAATTAGCTTGGTTTAATTTTTGGCGAATAAGGTCAAAAACCTCCCTTTCTACGGTGATAAAACCATCAGTAACCACCACAAAACTCCTTGAATAATCTTTGGTTTCTTTAAAATTAAAAGCATTTTCTAAGGCTGGCAAAAGCCTTGTGCCACCACCTCCACGTTGTTGGTCTATTACTTCTATTGCTTTTTCAATATTTTCTTTGGTTGCGGTCATACTTTCAGGCGAAAGCATTTGGTTGCTACTTTCAAAAAGCATTACATTAAATTTGTCAGTTGGACGAAGATTTCCAATCAATTCTCTTAATAATGTTTTGCTTACACCTAATGGAAATCCGTGCATTGAACCTGAAACATCTACAATAAATACGTATTCTCTTGGCGGAACTTCGTCTATTTTTGGTTTTGCAGGTGGTTGCATCATTAGCATAAAGAATTTTTCGCTGATACCACTTTCCCCAATTTTATTTTCGCCAGATGCCACAGCTTGCTCATTTTCATAAAATAACAAACCTGATTGAATTTTTCCACCCGCCAATTTATAACGCAAAATCACATCACGATTTCCGCCATCTTTTTCGGTGATTTTGGCAAGAGCGGTTTCTTTTCCTGCAAATTTTATTTCGTTTTTGTGAGAAGTTAAAGCAACTTCTTGAATAGGCATACCTGCGTTGATTTGTGCAGAAAAATTAAAGGTATAAAATGGTTTTTCGCCTTCTTTGGTATAAGGATTTGCAACCCATTTTTCGTCAGGTGTTGCATTGCTTGCCAATGTTTCACTGTAACGAGGAGCAACCACCGTAGGATAGACAAATTCATATACACTTTCTTGTGGCACAAGCAATTCGGTATAACGCAATTCAACCACAATAACATCTTTTGGGAGAATATTCGCAACATTCATCTGAAAAACATTAGGATTTTGTTGTTCCAAAAGCGAGGTAGTTTTACCTTCTTGTTTTGCATTTTCGTAAGTTTCACGTGCTTTTTTGCGTTCTTCTACTTTTGCGATAAGCGTTTTTTCACCTACTTTCATTTTCATTGCATACACCGCACATCTTGTAGAAGCAGGAAACACATACATTGCTTCCAAAGTTTCTTTACCTGTATTTTCATACACTTGTGTAACGACCACATCAGCGATTGTGCCTGCGATATTGACTTTTGCAGAAGTTTCTTTTAGGGGAAGTGCATCTACATTTTTGTTTTTGCTTTTTACCCAAAAATAAGGCGAATTTGTTTTTTCTGGGTTGTGTTCTATTTGTTTTTGGGCAAAAATTTTATTTTGAAAAAATAAAATATTACCTAAGAAAAATAACAGAACATAAGAATAAATGGAGGGAGAACAAAAAATTTTCATAATTTTAATTTTTTTGTTTGAAAAATAAAATAACTTGTTAATATAATCTTTTTACCCTAAAAAAATAAATCTGTTACAAATTCTACTAAATGATTAGTTAAAAAATGTTAAATGTATATTTTTTGCTAATAATACTTGTTCAATAAAATTAGAAAAAAATTTGTTTTTTTGATGTGTTTTTGTGTTATTTTTGCTCTTTAAAAAAAATTATAAAAAATAATAATGGAAAATACATCAAATACTTCTTTTGTTTCTGCTGAAAAATCTCTTTTTCGTAAATCTTGGCTACTCAAAATTGCATTATTTGCAACAGGTTTGTCTGGCATTGTCGCAGAATATATCTTATCAACCTTAGCAAGTTATTTTTTGGGTGATAGCACTACCCAATGGACATTGATATTGTCGTTTATGCTTTTTGCAATGGGATTAGGCAGTAGATTAAGCAAAAATCTTACAGGAGATTTATTAGTTACTTTTATTTTTCTTGAATTTATTTTGTCGTTGTTGGTTGCATTTTCTGCACTTACGGTTTATACGGTGTCCTCTTTTACCATTTACAACGGTTTTATCATTTACACATTGAGTATTTTGGTGGGGTTGATGATTGGTTTGGAAATTCCAATCGTGGCACGTCTTAATGAACAATACGAAGAACTTAGGGTAAATATTGCCTCTGTGATGGAACACGATTATTATGGAAGTTTGGTAGGTGGATTATTTTTTGCGTTTATTGGTTTGCCACGTTTGGGGCTTACTTACACACCTTTTGTGTTAGGAATGGTTAATTTTTCGGTGGCAATGTGGTTATTTTTTTATTTGAGGAGTACCGTTTCCAAAAAAGGAAGAATGTATATCCAAAGTGCAAGCGTAGTGGTTTTGATTATTTTGGTCAGTGGAATTTTCTTTGCAAAACCGATTATATTTTATGCAGAACAAGCACGTTACAAAGACCAAGTTATTTATGAACAACAAAGTAAATATCAAAAATTGGTGATTACACAATGGAAAAGCCATTATTGGCTATTTATCAATGGAAGTCAACAGTTTAGCACATTGGACGAAGCAATGTATCACGAGCCTCTTGTTCATCCATTGATGCAACTTTCGCCCCAACGCCAAAATATCCTTGTAATGGGAGGCGGTGATGGGCTTGCGGTGCGTGAAATTCTGAAATATGAGGACGTAAAAAATATTACGTTGGTGGATTTAGACCCAGCAATGACCGATTTGGGTAAAAATCACCCAATCCTTAGAGATGTCAATAAAGATGCTATGCGACACCCAAAACTCAAAATATTAAACCAAGATGGTTATGCTTTTTTGGCAAATACCAAAGAATATTTTGACATCATCATTATTGATTTGCCTGACCCTCGTACCATTGAATTGGGGCGTTTGTATTCGCAAGAATTTTATCAAATGTGTTACAAACAACTTCGTCCAAATGGTCTTATGATAACACAATCAGGAAGTCCTTATTATTCTACACGTGCTTTTGAGTGTATTGGTAGAACAGTGAATAAAGCAGGTTTTTCGGTGGTGCAAATGCACGCCCAAATTCTTACATTGGGCGAATGGGGTTGGACAATAGGGGCAAAAAGCCTTCAAAAAGATGATTTAAAAAAAGAATTGAATAAATTGAATTTTAAAAATGTTCAAACGCAATGGCTCAATAATGAAGCTATGCAAATGATGACTTCTTTCGGAAAAAAAACGTTTTTCTTGGCTGATAGCGTGGATATAAACACAATCCATAATCCTGTATTGCCTACTTATTATCTTAAAGGAACTTGGGATTTGTATTAAATTAGGAATTAAGAATTAAGAATTAGGAATGGAATACAATTAAGAATTAGGAATTGAGAATTAGGAATTAAAAATAATTAAAATAAAATTTGGATAATTGAAAAATATTTTGTATAAATTCTTAATTCCTAATAAATTCTTAATTCCTAATTCCTAATTCTTTAATTGAGTTTTCAATATCTCAAGTCCTTCTACAAAAGCGTGGGGTTTGTAGCCAATTTCATTCATAGCTTTATCCAAAATAAAACCTGTACGAGGAGGACGTTGTGCAGTTTGTTGGAATTTTGAGCCATCAGTTTCTTCAATTAAAGATTTATCCAAACCAAAAAAATCAGCAGTTGCAACCGCCATATCATAAGGCGTAAGCAATTCAATGCCTGAAATATTAAAAACGCCTGTTTTTTGGTGTTTTGCAAGTAGGTAACAACCCATTGCCAAATCTTCTGCAAGCGTGGGAGTACGCCATTGGTCATTTACGACTTGAATATTTTTGCCTTCCATCAATGATTTTCTCACCCAAAGAATAATATTTGACCTGCTCATTGATTCTGCAATGCCATATACCAACACAGTACGAGCTATCGCATAACGTAAATTGGGCGTATGCTGTAATACTTTTTCAGAAAAATATTTACTTGCCCCATAAAAACTCAAAGGATTAGGTTGGGCTTCTTCGGTGTAAGGGCCTTCTTTGCCATCAAAAATAAAATCAGTAGAAAGATGCACAAAAAAAACGTCTTTTTTGGCACAAATTTCTGACAAATAAAGTGTTGCATTGACATTCAAATCAATACAAAGATTTTTTTGATTTTCGCAATCATCTACTTGTGTCATTGCTGCGGTGTGAATTACTGCAGAAACATCAATTTTTTCAAAAATATCTTCAACTTCTTTTGCATTTTGAATATCCAAAGAAATAAAATTTTCATTTGGAAGATTAGAAAGTCTATTTTCGCCTCTTGATGTAGCCAAAAAAGGGATTTTATTTTCTTGGAACAATGTTACTAATTTTTGTCCCAAAAGACCATTAGAACCTGTGATAAGAATGGGTTTTGTCATTTATAATTTGATTTTTTACGATAATTTTGTGCAATTTTACAAAAAAAACTACATTTTTTTAATGCTTAAATACAATAAATTATATTTTTTCTATAAATTCGCAAGTTAAAAAAATAACTATTTTTAAATATTAAACCAATACATTCACACAAAACTTTATTTATCCGAATGAAAAAAATCATACTAATCATTATATTGCTTTTAGGAGCTTTTACCATTTATTATGTAAAAGACCTGCAAGAAAAGGCTGATATAGAAAAAGCTAAAAAAGAAAACAAAGTAATAGAGAAAAAAATACCTGTTACCATTGATGAAAAAATAGATGCTGTTATTGCCCCTTATGCGAGGGCTATAGAAAGTATTATATTTTTTAATGCTTTTGAAATTTCTATTGATGAATACAAGAATGGTAAAAAAGAAGAAAAAAAAACAGGAATCCCTTTTGTATTAATTTGGTTGATTGTGGGGGCGGTTTTTTACACAATTTATATGGGTTTTATCAATATTACAGGTTTTGGACACGCTATTGACGTGGTGCAAGGCAAATATGATGACCCAAATCACAAAGGCGAGGTTTCACATTTTCAAGCATTAACTGCAGCATTGTCAGGTACGGTAGGCGTAGGGAATATTGGTGGTGTTGCACTTGCGATTGCGATTGGGGGTCCTGGTGCTACATTTTGGATGATAGTTGCAGGATTTTTGGGTATGTCATCTAAGTTTTTAGAATGTACATTAGGTGTAAAATACCGTAACATCAATGCTGACGGTTCGGTGTCAGGAGGTCCTATGTATTATTTGGAAAAAGGTCTTGCAAAAATGGGTTCAGGAATGGGCATTTTGGGAAAAGGTTTAGCGATATTTTTTGCAATAGCTTGTGTAGGTGGAAGTTTTGGCGGTGGCAATATGGCACAAGTTAATCAAGCTACCCAACAACTTATCAATGTAACAGGCGGACAAAATAGTTTTCTTTATGGACAAGGTTGGATGTTTGGGGCGGTGCTTGCGGTGTTAGTGGCTTTGGTAATTATTGGAGGTATCAAAAGTATTGCACAAGTTACAGATAAAATTGTTCCTTTGATGGTTATTATTTATCTGTTGGGTGGTTTAATCGTAATCATTGGTAATTACACGATGATTCCAGACGCATTTTCTAAAATTATTTCAGGTGCATTTACGCCTGAGGGTGTAAAAGGTGGATTTATTGGTGGTTTGATAACA
>JAAFIN010000253.1 GCA_013297825.1 Cytophagales bacterium | reverse complement strand
TACCACACAAAGAACAAGAACAATCTGAAATAATAAACTAAAAAAACCGCTTAATTGAATAAATTAAGCGGTTTTTTTTATGATTTTATGGTATGTTAAATTATATTTTTTACATTGGCTCCCAAAGTTCAATTTTGTTGCCTTCCAAATCAATAATATGCAGGAATTTCCCATAATCGTAGGTTTGGATTTCATCTAAAATTGCAACACCTCCTTTTTTGAGTTCTTCCATCAGTTTTTCAAGATTTTCTACACGATAATTTATCATAAAATCCTTTGTAGAAGGCTCAAAATAGGTTGTTTTTTCCTCAAAAGCACTCCATTGTATTGTGTGCGTTTTTGTGGAGTCTTGTTTGGTTGTATCATCATTTTCACGCCATTCAAAACTCACACCATAAGGCGTTGTATCTAATCCCAAATGCGTTTTGTACCATTCCATTACTTTATTGGGGTCTTTACATTTAAAAAAAATGCCTCCAATTCCTGTTACTTTTTTCATATTGTATTAAATTTTAATTTAAAAATTGCGATTGTATAATTTTTTATTGATAATCAAATCTCTAAAATTCTTCAAAATCTTATAAATGCAGTCCTTTATAAAAATTGTCAGAGAATCAATACGCTTCTCTGACAATTTGTTTATAAATTTTACAAAGGAATATTTCCGTGTTTCTTTTTGGGCAAAGTAGCCACTTTATTTTCCAATATTTCAAAGGCTTTTAGGAGTTTGTAACGTGTTTCTTCTGGCATAATAACTTCATCAATATAACCACGTTGTGCTGCACGATAGGGTGTAGCAAATTTTTGCATATATTCCTGTTCTTTTTCTTTGAGTTTTTCAGCAGGATTTTCAGCTTCTTCAATTTCCTTTTTAAAAATAATTTCTGCAGCACCCTTTGCACCCATTACCGCAATCTCTGCACTTGTCCAAGCATAATTCATATCAGCCCCAATGTGCTTAGAGTTCATTACATCATACGCACCTCCGTATGCTTTGCGTGTAATCACCGTAACACGTGGCACAGTTGCCTCACAAAACGCATACAAAAGTTTGGCACCGTGTGTAATAATGCCATTCCATTCTTGGTCAGTACCAGGCAAAAATCCAGGCACATCTTCCAAAACCAACAAAGGAATATTAAAACTATCACAAAAACGCACAAATCTTGCACCTTTTACGCTGGCGTGTATGTCCAAAACCCCAGCAAGGCTATTTGGTTGATTGCCCACAATGCCAATACTTCGCCCTCCCAAACGTGCAAAACCAACAATTATATTGGTTGCGTAGTTTTCGTGTACTTCCAAAAAGCTATTTTCATCAATAATATGCCCCAAAACCTCACGCATATCATAAGGTTGTTGGGCATTTTCAGGAATAATGGTATTCAAAGAAGGTCGCATTTCTGCATTTTTTCCTTCTGATGTGTAAGGCAAACGTGGTGCATCATCTTCGCAATTTTGGGGCATATAACTCAATAAATCTTTGAGTTTTTGAATACAAATTGCTTCATTGGCACAGGAAAAATGCGTAACACCGCTTTTGGTACTGTGCGTACTTGCTCCACCTAATTCCTCTGATGTAACTTCTTCATTTGTAACGGTTTTTACGACTTTAGGCCCTGTTACAAACATATAAGAGGTGTTTTCAACCATCAAAATAAAATCTGTAATCGCTGGTGAATACACCGCACCACCTGCACAAGGTCCCATTATCGCAGAAAGTTGAGGCACAACCCCAGAGGCTAAGGTATTGCGATAAAAAATATCTGCATAACCTGCCAAAGATTGTACGCCTTCCTGAATCCTTGCACCACCAGAATCATTTAATCCAATAATTGGAACGCCATTTTTCATAGACAAATCCATTATTTTACAGATTTTTTCTGCGTAAGTTTCTGACAAAGCACCACCAAAAACCGTAAAATCTTGTGAAAATACATAAACCGCTCTACCATTTACTGTTCCGTAACCTGTTACAACTCCATCACCCAAATAATATTCTTTGTCCAACCCAAAATCTTTACATCTGTGAGTTACAAATTTACCAATTTCTTCAAAAGAACCTTCATCTAAGAGCAACGCAATGCGTTCTCTTGCAGTGAGTTTACCTTTTTTGTGTTGTGCATCTATGCGTTTTTCGCCACCACCTTGTTCAGCTTCGTGGTTTTTTTGGGCGAGAATTTCAAATTTATTCATAAGAAAGTTTAAGGTTCAAAAAGTTCAAGGTTCAAAAAGTTCAAGGTTTAAAAGTTCAAGGTTTAAAAGTTCAAGGTTTAATAATTTAAATTAAAATTATTTATTTTTAAGTATTTAAACAAAATATTATTCTATAAAAAGCATTAAAATTGATTTAAAATTTTTATTTTTAAGGCTAAATTCTTAGGAAAAATTATGTTTTAATTATTGAACCTTAAACCTTGAACTTTAAACCTTAAACCTTCATTTTATCAATCTCCGCCTGTTTTTCAGCCAAAAGAGCCTCATATTTTTGTTGCATTTCTTGGGCTTGTTGTTCAAAAACAGCGAATTGTTGATTTTTTATAGAAGATTCTTCTGTGATAGCTTTTGTTTGGGTTTCGGTTTGAAGTTTTTGGATTTTATTTTCCAATATTTCCATTTTTCGTGTTCTTGCACGAGCTTCTACGTCTATTTCTTTGGTTTGCCTGACATATTTTTCTTCAAGTTCTTTGTAATTGCGTTTGGTTTGTTTGAGTTCTCTGGTGAGGCGATTGATTCCTGTCATAAATCTTAGATAAATAAACAACGTTGCCAAACCTGTCAATAACGAACTCCAAATAATAATTTCCATGAATTTTTAATAAAAATTGATAGTCAAAAATAATGAATTTAAAATAACAATAAATAAATTTTTTGTAAAAATTTAAAAACACAAAATTAAGCTAAAAAAACTAAACTAAAAATTAGAATTTTAGGAATTTTTTAAACAAAAAAAATGCTTTTGATTTTTTAGAAAAACCAAAAGCATTTTTTTTTGTTTTATTTTGTCATTCCGTATGAATCTGGCTGTTCTTATTGCTTGCTTACTCTGATAGTTTTTATCACACCATCAGCTTCTATGTGTGCATAATAAATGCCTTGTTGATAACCACGCATATTTATTTTTGTGATAACTTTGTTATCTTTGAGTGTTTGCAGGATTTGCCCTTTGTCATCTTGTATGCGAACATTATAGTCAAAACCTGCTAAAGTTTGGTCTGTAACTTTCGTATAATCCACACCTTGAAGTCCATCTATTTTTATTTGGAAATCATTACCAATGAATGGATTTGGGAAGGCAATTATATTGGCGTTTGTAAGAGGTTTAACTGTGTTTGCACTTCTGCCAAAACTTGGATTACTTCCTCCTCCTCCTTGACCTGTTAAAATTATTGCCATTATCCATTCAGTAGTACCACATTCGTTAATTAACCTTGCTCTTGCATACCCATACGTATTAGGTGTGGTAGGTACATTCACAAGAATTGAGTTTGTATTTGGTGTATTGTATTCTGAAATTTCCAAATTTGTGTCCCATTCTACATACGTATCTGGAGAATATCCATTGTTGATATCAACTGAAAATATATACATACCACCCTGTGGAATAATACGTACTTGTCCATCTGTAAAAGTTGCTCCACCATACCCATTGAGAATTTGTGGTTGTTTTGGTTTGCCTATGAATATTGTTTTTTCAAAAGAAAAACTATATGGACAATCTCCTATCATAAGTGTTACATCAATCCTTACAGTGCCTTGTGTGCCTATTGAATTGGGTTTGGTAGGAATAGAAGGTCTTGCAGTAAGAGTGATGTTATTCCCTGAAACTGAAGAAAGGATATTGGCTGATGTGGCAACTGTAAATGTATAAGGCAATGATGGGTGAAGTACCGAAATATTAAATGTTTTGGGGGTATTTACACACAAAAGATTTGGTGCATTGGTCAAAGGGTCTATCACCGCAGTAGGAAGGCAAGGACGATTACAAATTAAATCATTTGTAGCAATACCTTCCATTTGGCGGAACATCCACAAGCCTAAGCGAGGCGATGGATTTTGGTCGTGTTCAAGATTAGGAGATACCACGCCATCAGTAAATTGTGGATCAGGATTAACTGTTGGCTCTTGTGTGATATATCTTTTTACATTTGTAGGTGTATTTGGTTTAAAATAATTTAGAACATATTTTGTACTAAACATACTTTCAGCACTCAAAGGCACATCTAACGCACTTGCTTGTGGTACAAAACAAAATTGTCGTGTAGGATAACCTAAACCATTTTGCGGTGGAAATGCATCTTTACTCAAAAGTGTTCCACCTGGTGCACCATCCAAAAATAAAAGATTTGGAGGAGCTACAAATGATTGATTGTATATCGGTGTTATTTCATCTACAAGCATAGGAATTAATCCAAAAATAGAAAAAACACTCATCCATGCAAAAGTTCTGCGTTTTACAACCAACTTAGCAAGTGTGTTTGTAGAATTAGGATTGTTATTGGGTGATGCTTTTACAGTAGGCGTAAAATGAAGGCTAACATCTGGAGGTCCTCCTGCTTCCCAAAAACCACCATCTAAAAATGTATCATTCCCATTTGCATTGGGAATACTACATTCAGAACCCATAGAAACCGCTACAAATTCATAAGGTTGATTTGGTACATCATGTACCATAGGTTGATACACTTGGCTAATAAATGTATTGTATTCTGTGTCCAATTCGTATGTAGCACCCAATCCTAACCAGTTACCTCCTGTTTTTCTTAAACCTGTTGGACTTGTAGCACGATACAACACTAATTGTCTAAAAGCAGGTGAATCAAATACTGCAATTGCTTGCTGTATTTTTTTACCACCGTCCCCTTGACTTGTTAAAGATATACCAGGAAATACAAAAACAGAAGCAAATTGTCTCATTAACCCCTGAAATCCTAATGGTATATTTGCACCTCTGTGTGGGCTGTCATACGTGATAAGCAAGCGTGTATCTTCTGATACTGCCCTTTCAAAGCCTGTACCTCTTGCATATTGTGCCAAACCATAACGACTTATCAAGCCTCCCATACTCAAACCCAATACTACATTTTTGAAGGTAGTTGCGCCTGTTTGCTGTGTATTCAGTTCTTTCTGACGCTTGACTTCACGAAGCACATACTGAAAAAATGGTACATTCACCCCTGTAATATCCGCAGTCCCATCTTTGTAATCCAAAAATACTAAATCATATCCACCTATATCGTCTATTAAACCGTCAAGAGTTTGAGTTGGAGTAATTTTAACATCTATTTGTTTCAAAAACTTAGCCAAATCATAGTTTTTCTTTTTAATCAAAGGTGCGATATAACTTTGGTCAAAACCCTCTGCCACGATAAGCGGTTTTCTCATTCTTTTTTGTGGGTTTTGGGAGCTGTATACGATATAAGCTATACCATTTGAGTGTCTAATTTCTTCATCCCAAAAAGTGCTATAACGTTGTAAATCTGCTTTTGGTAGATTTTTTACTTCCAAAAATGAATGTCCTTCTCTCACATTTCCATTACTGAATGTGATTTTGTATTTGAGTATTTTTAATCCTTCATTTGGATATTGAACCTGCAAAGGTGTATTCCAAACTACATTTTGCCAGCCTTGTCCATTATTAGCATCTATTTGCAAAGTTTGTATGTGTTGGGGTAATAAACCATAATTGCTATACAGCAAATCATTGCGAAATGAAAAAGACGTTTCCAAACCCTCTATTTCGGATAACACAGGAGCAACCACAAATGCCTCTTGTGCTTGGTAAGGGTTTGCAGTCCTCCCCAATACATCATAAAGCTGATTATTTTGTTGGTATAGTAGATTGTTGGTAATGGCATTTTCTTTGATGCTGGCATATTTGGCAGATAATACGCTCAATGCTATCACATTGTTTGTATTATTTGTGTAATTTTTTAGTTGGGCTTGCACTGAGTTGAGTGTGGGCAACGAGTTTGCGCCTTGTAAGTGCATTGATTGGAGAGAAGAATAAATAGTTTGCCATTGTGTAGGAGATATTTGGTTGCTATCCAAGCGTGTACCTAAGAGTTGGGAAGGGTGGAAAGCAGGATAACCAAATTCATGCAAAAAGCCTGTTGGGATTTGGCTTTTGTCCAATGGACTAATGATATTGGATACGTATGTTTTATACTGGTCGTATATTTCTATGCCTGATGATGTATTTTGTGCATAGTTAAAATGGCTAATTCCAAATAATGGGATTGCAATCAATATGAATGCGTTGCAAATGCGTTGCAAATGCGTTGCAAATGCGTTGCAAATATAATTTTTTTGTGTTAAAAAACATAGTTTTTTTTAAAATTTAATGAATTTTTTGTTTTTTTAATAAGAAATGTCAAAACGTCCCTCAGTAGCTTCGTATTTAACATCTCCCTTTTGGAGCTTAAACCAAAATTTCCCAGACACAAACTTTTTTTGTGTATCAAATTTGGTAATAGTTAAAAGCCCATCATCAATTACATCTGAATCTGTACCATCAAAACGAATATTTTTTTTATAATCTCTAATTCCAAAAGTATTATCAAGATTATTTTTTTTATTCATTATATAATTTCCTTCTTTTAAAGGATTTATTTTTTGAGAAAAAAAATCTATCCTTTCATCTCTTCCATTATCATCATAATAAGCATACAACACAAAATAAGGTCCATCAAGTTGAATATAGAGGGTAGGATTTCCAAGGCTTCGAGAACTTGGTTTCCAGGGTACGCCATTGAGGTAACAACCGAAGGTATTAGCGCCTTGCTGGGTTTCGGGGGGGAGGTCAGGCTCAGGCTCGGAGGATTTTTTTTTGCAACTTACTATTACCAAAAATAGCAAGCCAACAAGAAGCCCCCTAACCCCCAA
>JAAFIN010000252.1 GCA_013297825.1 Cytophagales bacterium | reverse complement strand
TTGCGAACATTGCGACCACGTTGTTTGGCTGGTTTCCAAGCAGGAACTATTTTTAATACACGTATGGCTTCTGCATCACAAGCTATGCTTAATCCTTTCACAATTTTGATGTCAGTAATACTGCCATCTTTTTCCACTACAAACTGCACCATAATTTTTCCTTGTGTGCCAATTCTGCGGTCTGCACGTGGATATTCGTAATTATCTTTGATAAATTTTTGAAATGCTTTGTAACCACCAGGAAAATCTGCTTTTTCACCTGAACCTATAAAATCCCTAATTCCTGTGTCTTCTGGTTCTTCTTCTTTTGTTTTTACAACAACTTTTGTTTCCACAGGAACTTTTTTAGCGTTTGGGTCATAAGGAACACTACTTTGTTTCATTGTGGTATCTTCAGGCATCACAAATTCAACTTTATCTATTTTTTTTTCGTTAGGTACTTGTTTTATTTCAGGCTCTGTAATGATATGTTTGATAGGTGTTTTTTCAACAATGGGAACATCTTCCAAGATGTTTTCCTCTGAAGTTTCAGGGCTTGCAAGGTCAATAGCTTTCAATACTTCAGGCACAGACAGCGAAAATGCACCCAATACCAACGACAGACTTATACAAAGTCCAATATTAAAAAATAACGGTTTTTTGTGGCTTAAATCCACATTTTCATTTTTTTTCGTTTCCATATCAAAAAGAAGTTTAAAGGGTTTAAAAGTTTAAAAATTTAAAGTAAAATATGCTCAATATTTTTAAAAAATATATTCTAAAATTAAAAATCAACTAATTTTTTAGTTATAAAGGATTTAATAAAAAACAAAATTTACATTTTTGTTTTGTGGTTTCATTCTTAAAACTAAATTTTTAGTTATTTATTACAAAATTAGTTAATTATTTTAATAAAAAAAATAAAATCTAAATTTTTAGTTAATTATTTTTAAAAATCCTATAAAAACTTTGATAGGATTTTTCTATTAGAGTTCTTTAAATGAAACCGTTTTGGAACACGGATTTTACGGATTAACACAGATTTTCACAGATTTTTTTCTTTTTTTTCGTAAAATTTTGATGTTTTTTATCAATTTTTAGACTTCATTTTAAAAACCCTAATTGAAAATTTAACCTTTTATTTCTACATTTTGTTGATTTCTTAGGGCTATCATCCAAGTCATGTTATTTGAATATGAGTTGCAATAATGCCAAATTATTACCTCTTTCAGATTTGGGAGGTTTAAAATTGGCTCCATACCTTCTTCACTTATATTATTATCACTAATATCAAGTTTTTCTAATAATTTTAATGTTTTTAGGGATTCAGGTAAGGCTTTTAATTTGTTGCTTCTCAAAGATAATTCTTTTAGATTTTTAAGTTTTGAAAGCCCATTCCAAATAATGGGTTTTTTTATTTTCCACAGACTAATTGAAAAGGTGTGAAGTTTTTTAAAATAACTTAATTCCTCAAAAACCTCGTCCCAATCTATTTCATAATCTGTATCTCCTTGAAACACCGTTAATTCAAAAATTTCAATATCTGCTACTGAATTTATTTTTTTTAAAATTGATAAAATATCAACTGCATACACAGACAAGTCTAAATGCTGTAATTTTTTTTTGTTTGTAGGTAATTCTTTTAAATCTTCACAATTTGAGAATAAAGATATTTTTAATTTTTCAAGATTTTTTATAGAAATTAGTGAAAAAAAATAAGAAATATCTGTATTTTTATTTACAAAAAGTAGTTCTTTGATATTTGCATTTGAGATTTCAACAGGTAAGGGTTGGTTATCCCAAATCAAATCCAATTCTTCATAATTTTGTTCCCAAAATTTTGTAGGATAATGATTATTTAAACGAATTTTAGGGTGATTTTCATTCAAATAATTCATCGTTGCCCAAATTTCAGAAGGCGAAATATTTGGTTGTTGCAAAGCAAAACCCCAAGATAAACCCAAATGAGCATTCAACATAAAAATAGCCCACGCCTCAAAATTTAACGTTTTTTCTATATCAGGTGTGGCTATAATTTGTGGTATAATTGTTTCCAAAGATATTTGGATATCGTGATTTGAATATTTTTTTAAACCACCTATCAAAGGTTTTGTGATTGTTTGAAAAATATTAAAAAATGAGCCTATTTGTTTTTTACAAATATTTTTGGCTTGTTTTCGCACAAAATTATCTATATCAAAAAAGGTCAAAGTAATCAAAAGTGTATTTTTCAAACGGTCATCAACAAGTTCTGCATCTTCTGAAAAAAAAGCTATTTTTTCAGGGTTTGATGCGTATTTTTGATACAGTTTTGTATAATGTTCCATCATATTCTTTTGAAATTATTATAATTTTTTTTATTCCCTCATTTTCGCCAAGTTCTCAAAAATTTGTATTTCTTGTGGTGTAAGATTTTTTGGGATTGCAACCTGAACTTTTAGGTACAAATCACCTCTTTTGCTATTATTTTCAAGATTAGGCAAACCATAACCTTCCAAACGCAGGAGTTTTCCGTTGGCAGTTTGGGGCGAAATGGTAAGGTCTATTTTGTCATTTAACAAAGTCAAAAAATTAGTTTTTCCGCCCAAAATCGCAGTATAAAGTGGAATATGCAAATCCCTGTAAAGGTCATCACCTTTACGTTCAAAAATAGGGTGGGGCGTGATTTTAACGTGTACAAAAAGGTCGCCTCCATTTTTGCCTTTGCCTTTTACTTTAAGACGTTGATTATTTACGCCTGGTTTTATGGGAACAGTAATAATGACATTTTTGGCTATTTCTACTTGTCTATTAGCCCCTGTATGCACTTCTTCTAAGGAAAGCGTAACTGTACTTTCCAAATTTTCTCTTGTGCCTGTGTTGGGGTGTTCTTTTTTTTCATCAAAAATTGTATTAAAAAAACTTGAAATATTTTCAGATGCTTTTTTCAATTCATCACTTATATCCCAATTTTCAAACGCATTTTTTGAAGTAGAAAAAGACGTTCCAAATGTACTATCCAACGTATCATACTTAAATCTTTTGTCAGGGTCGCTGAGTACATTGTAGGCTTCTAAAACCTCTTTAAATTTTTCTTCTGCTTCTTTGTTCCCTTGATTTTTGTCAGGGTGATACACAACAGCCATTTTTTTATAGGCTTTTTTGATGTCGTCTTGTGTGGCACTACGTGTAATGCCTAATATTTTGTAATAATCTTTGTAGGGCATTATTTTGTTTTAATGGTAAATGATAAATGGAACAGCCAAAATTTAATTAAGAATTAGGAATTGGGAATTAGGAATTAGGAATGGAACAGCCAAAATTCAGTTAAGAATTAGGAATTGAATAGCCAAAATTTAATTAAGAATTAGGAATTGAATAGCCAAAATTTAATTAAGAATTAGGAATTGAATAGCCAAAATTTAATTAAGAATTATGGATTAAAAATGAGTTATTTTTAAAATAATTAAAATAAAATTTGTATAATTGAAATATTTTCACTATAATTCCTAATTCCTAATTCCTAATTCCTAATTCTTAATTCCTAATTCTTAATTCCTAATTCCTAATTCCTAATTCCTAATTATTTAATTTTAATAGACTGCATAATTTCTTGTGCAATAGGTTGGTATAGATTTCTGCGATTAGCAGGGCAATTAAAATTAAAAATAAGGATTTTTCCTTGTTCTACGGTATATTGGATATAAGAATACTGTTTTTTTTCTTTGGTACGCATACTGATTTTACTTTCTTCGTCTTTGACAGTTGCTACAAATTCTAAGGTAATAAATTTTCTTTTTTGAATGATATTTATTTTGTCTTGCAAAAAATCTACTTGGTCGTGCATTGCTTTGATGCTACCTTTATAAATGTCTTTGAGCATAAGCATATCTTTTTCTTGCCATTCTGCACTGCTATATGCCAAAAGTGAATGATTTACTGCTTCATTTACGCCAAAATCCGCATCTTGTGTTACTTTGTTGGTGTATATTGCGATAGGAGGGCGGTATGCACCGTATTTTTTGGCGTACATTTCAGGAGGCATTACAATAAAATCATCAGGTAATTTTGTTTGTATTTTATCAGAAACCTTTGTTTTTACCATTTTAGGAGCTTTTTGAGCAAATAAATTTTGGTTATTTTTTCCAAAAAATAAAAAACAAGAAGTGATTAAGAAACAAAAAAGATATTTTTTCATAGATTTTTTTGGTATAAATTTTTTCAAAATTACGTAAAAAATCTTGAAAAAGTTTTTATTAAAACAGCCAATAACTTAAAAATTATAAAGTCATTGGCTGTTTTATCATTTACCATTCACAATTTACCATTCACAATTTATTAAATTTCTTTCATCAAAATATCTTTTTTTGCCTGAAATTCCTCTTGTGTGAGTACGCCCAAATCACGCAATTCAGCCAATTTTTTTAGTTTTTCTAATGGACTAAGGTCGTTATAATCTTTTGCTGGTTCTGTGGTTTTGGTAGTTTCTTGTGTGCTTGTGGTTGGTCTTTCTTCTTCTTGTGTGGGTGTTTCAGCACTTTCATAGCCCATTGCTTGTGTAGCTTGTTTGCGAAGGTCATTTACATAATTTTGTCCTTTTTCAAAGGCATCTTCATAAATTTTTTGTGCATTCTCAAAGCTAAAAGCAGACAAAAATCCGCCAATTTCCAAATGTTTTTTGAAAACCTGCCCCATTGCGTATGTAGAAGCACCTGCAAGCACAACCATTGGCATACTGCCCAAAAACGCACCTACTACAGGAATTGCTTTGAGAAAACTTGCTCCAATTTTTGCCAAACTTGCACCAGCCAAAGCACTTATGATATTTTTGGCATACGCTTCATTGTAATCACTTTGGTAAATCATACAAAGTTCTTTGCACAGATTAAGTTGCACCGCAGTTACCGCAGCTACATCTAAAATAGGTAATGGAATTGCTCCTGCACCCATTGCCCAAAGTACATGACTGTCAATAGTTTGGTCAGCCATTATGGATTGTTTGCTCATTTTGTTGATTGTATTTTTTAAAATTTTTCTTAATAGGTATTTAATTTTTTATAAAATTACAAAATTTTTTTATTAAAAAAAAAGAATAATAAATAAGTAAAATGTGGTTTTGGCTAATTTTCAAAAAAATGGTCAGACCTTCGTAAACTACAGTACAGACCATTTTTTGAAAATGCTTATTGGTATTTTGGCGGTTTTGTATTTTTGTACTTACACCTTACCCCTTTCCCCTTACTACTGTTTAAAGAATATATTGGCTCAAATCTCTATTTTTGATAAGCGTAGAAAGTCTATCTTTTACCATTTGTGCATTGATGACAATAATAGCATTTGCACCAATAATATCAGGAATATCAAACAAAAAATCATTCAATAAATGGCTCATAACGGTATGCAAACGCCTTGCACCTATATTTTCCACTTCCAAATTTAGTTGAAATGCAATCTCTGCGATTTCGTGTAAGGCTTCATCTTGGAACGAAATTTTTACATTTTCAGCTTCAAGCATTGCTTCATATTGTTTGGTAAGGGCATTTTTTGGTTCTTTTAGAATGTGATAAAAATCGTCTTTTGTGAGGCTTTGAAGTTCCACACGAATTGGAAATCTACCTTGTAATTCTGGAATTAAATCAGAAGGTTTTGAAATATGAAACGCCCCAGCAGCAATGAATAAAATATGGTCAGTTTTGATAACGCCATATTTTGTATTTACAGAGCTACCTTCCACGATAGGCAACAAATCCCTTTGTACGCCTTGTCTGCTTACATCAGCTCCGCCTGTATTGCCTTTGCTTGCGATTTTATCAATTTCATCTATAAAAATAATTCCTGCATTTTCTGCTTTTCTAAGTGCTTCTTCTTTTACTTCGTCCATATCAATCAATTTAGAAGTTTCTTCGTCCAAGAGGATTTTGCGTGCTTCTGCAATGCTAACCTTGCGTTTTTTCTCACGTTTTGGCACAATACCGCCTATCATTTCTTGAATACTTATCATTGTCATATCGTCCATTCCTGGCGGTGTCATCATACTTACATTAGAGCCACCATTTTGTTGGATAGCGATTTCAATTTTTTTGTCGTCCAATTCACCATTTTTTAGTTTTTGTCTAAATTTATCTCTTGTACGTTCATTGAGGGCATTATCTTCCGTATCTTCGTGAAGTGGTGGAATAAGAATATCAAGTATCGTTTCCTCTACGGTTTCAAGGGCTTTGAGTTGTACTTTTTCTTTTTGTTGCGTTTTTACCATATTGATAGATTGTTCTACCAAATCCCTCACCATACTTTCTACATCACGCCCTACATAACCAACTTCTGTAAATTTGGAGGCTTCTACTTTTGCAAAAGGTGCATCAGCAATTTTAGCAAGTCGTCTTGCGATTTCTGTTTTTCCTACGCCTGTTGCTCCAATGAGCAAAATATTATTTGGCACAATTTCCTGACGCATATCAGGGTGGCTATTCATTCTACGCCAACGATTGCGTAAAGCAATGGCTACATTTTTTTTTGCTTCTTTTTGACCTATAATGTATTTGTCCAATTCTGCCACAATTTGGCGAGGTGTAAGAAAATTTTGCAGGTTGTTGTTCATATTTTTTATTTATTTGTTATCCAAATGTTTTTTTATTTTACAAAAATATCAAAAAAAAACTACAAATTTTTAAAAATATTTTTGAATAAATTACAAAAGTTAAAATTGATTTTTTGTAAGAATAAAATAAAAGAAAAAATGAAAACAACAAAAAACGAAAACCTACTAAATATTTAGTTCATAATGCACAAAAAAATAAGACTTGCAAAGTTTTCAAAACTTTGTAAGTCTTTTCAATATTTTTAGACTTTGGACAAAAATAAAAAAAAAGAATAAAAAAAGGCAGATAATGACTAATTTTGAGATATGAAAAAAACAGAAAGCATCTGCCAAAAAATGCTCTTATTGCCCATTTCACGAGCAAA
>JAAFIN010000251.1 GCA_013297825.1 Cytophagales bacterium | reverse complement strand
AACACAATTTATTTAAAGTCAAAAAAATGGTAAATGTGGCATTGTAGGCGAAAAAAACAAGGTTATAATTCCATTTATTTATGATGATTTACAATTTATTCCCCTAAAAATTGACCAAAAACCACAAAGGAATTTGAGATTTATTGCCAAAAAAAATGGAAAATTTGGCGTAATTTCTATTAAGAATAAAATAATTATTCCATTTTTATATGAAAATTTTTATCCTTTTGCACAATATTTAGCACTTGTCCAAAAAAATGGAAAATGGGGCTATATTAGTGAGAAAGGTCAGGAATTTTGGGAATAAGCCCCCCAACCCCCGAAGGGGGAGCAAATACAAACAATTATTTTAATATCTTTAAACTTTTAATTTACCTTTATTTTACCTTTTAATTCCCCCTTCGGGGGTTAGGGGGCTTCTTTTTATTTATGGATTCTATCTTAGACAACCGAGATGGCAGGCTTATGGGTAATTTTCTCAAAGAAAATATCCCTGCTGATGCCACACTTTACATTGTGTCTGCATATTTTACGATTTATGCTTACGAAAAACTACAAGAACAACTTGACAAAGTTGAAAAAGTACAATTCTTGTTCGGTGAGCCAAATTTTTTGCAAATTGACCCAACCAAAAAAGGACAAGCATACAAAATCAACGATTTATCAGGTTTTGATTTTGATAAAGTGCCTTATCAAAGAAAAGTAGCCAAAGATTGCTATAATTGGATTAAAGAAAAAGTAGAAATAAAATCAATGGTAAAACCTGATTTTCTGCACGGAAAAATGTATTTTATTCACCCAAAAGATACACGCATAGACAAAAGTTCTGCTGTTACAGGAAGTTCCAATTTTACGGTTGGAGGGCTTGGTTTGGGCAATCGCCCCAATATTGAACTTAATTTATATGTTCATGATGACAGAGATTTATTAGAATTAAAAAAATGGTTTGATGACCTTTGGGAAAATAAAATCCCACTCGCAAAAACCGAAGATGTGAAAGCTGAAGTTTTGAAATTTTTAAAACAACTTTGGGTTAATAATTCGCCTGAATTGATTTATTTCAAAACCCTTTTTCACGTTTTCCAAAGTCAAATAAAAGCCCTCAATGAAAATAACGAAGCTGATAGAATCCTTACAATGCACAAAACCAAGATTTGGGGCGAGGATTTATTATATACTTTTCAGCGTGAAGGCGTGAAAGGTGCTATCAATCGCATACAAAAATATGGCGGTTGTGTGCTTGCGGATAGCGTGGGACTTGGAAAAACGTATCAAGCGTTGGCAATTATCAAATATTTTGAGATTTTGGGGAATAATGTTTTGGTAATTTGTCCAAAAAAATTAGAACATAATTGGAAAATATACCAAAGTTCGCAAAATAACGCCCAAAATCCCTTAGCAGAAGATAAATTTCAATATTCTATCATTTATCACACAGATATTGGCAGAACAAAAGGAAAATCTGGTGCAAATAATATTGATTTAGAAAATTTTGCGTGGGAAAAATTCGGTTTGGTGGTGATTGATGAAAGCCATAATTTTAAAGGTAATCCAAAAGAAACCACCAAAGATGGCAAAACCAAAATGAACAGACCGCAATGGCTTTTGGAAAAAATTATTAAAAATGGCATCAAAACAAAAGTGCTTTTACTCTCTGCTACGCCTGTTAATAATAATTTGGCGGATTTGAGAAACCAAATTCTTTTGATAACAGGAGGCGAAACAAAAGCATTAAAAGATTCTGCGAATATTCCTGATATAAAAATTACCCTTGCAAATGCCCAAAAAGGATTTACAGAATGGTCAAAAAATACAGAACAACGTAAAAACATACATTTTTTGACTGAAAAATTAGGAACTGATTTTTTTAAATTGCTTGATGCAGTTACAATCGCAAGAAGTAGGAAGCAAATTATGCAATATTATGCTGATGATATGCTAAAAATTGGTAATTTTCCCAAAAGAAATAAACCAATTTCGCATACGCCAAATATTGACAATTTGGGTGATTTTCCTTCTTATGACAACATCAACACACAAATTCAAGGTTATAAATTAGTAATTTTTAATCCTTCTAATTTTATAAAAAAAGAATTTCAAGAAATTTATGAAGGTAAAATAACCAAAAAACCTAAAAATTTTTCGCAAATAATTGCAGAAGAAAGACTTATCGGAATGATGAAAGTAGGTTTTTTAAAGCGTTTGGAAAGTAGCATTTCGTCTTTTGCGGTTACATTAAAACGCACTATTGAAAAAATTGAAAACCTTTTAGAAAAAATTGATAAATTTCAAAAAAATCAAAACGAAAATAAAGCCCAAAATGAAGAAATTGAACTTGAAACTTTTGAGGAAAATGACGAAATAGACCAAGAAACTTTTGAAAATCCTGAAGAATGGGTTGGAAAAAAATTAAAAATAAATCTTGCACATCTTAATTTAGAGCTTTGGAAAAAAGAGCTTGAAAAAGATAAGGACACGCTCAAAAGTTTGCGTAATAATGCAAAAATCGTAACTCCTGACCGAGATGAAAAACTCCAACTTTTGAAAAAAATTATCTTGGAAAAAACTCAAAATCCTTTTAATGTAAATAATGAAATTCCTAATAAAAAAGTAATTGTTTTTACTGCGTATTCTGATACTGCAAAATATTTGTATGAAAATATGAAAGATTTTGCAAAAAATGAACTCAAATTAAACATTGCTTTGATTACAGGTTCGCATTGTGAAACGGTTTTTGGTAAAAATAATTTTGATGAAATTCTGACGAATTTTTCGCCTATTTCTAAAAAACGTGCAATTTCTAAAAATAATCAAAATGAACAAATTGACATTCTCATTGCAACAGATTGTATTTCAGAAGGTCAAAACTTGCAAGATTGCGATTATTTGGTGAATTATGATATACATTGGAATCCTGTTAGAATTATCCAACGTTTTGGGCGAATTGACCGATTAGGAAGCAAAAATACCACAATTCAACTTGTGAATTTTTGGGCTACGCCTGACTTGGATAAATACATTAACCTCAAAGAACGTGTAGAGGCAAGAATGGCTCTTGTGGATATTACCGCAACAGGCGAAGATAATATCTTAAAACCTGAAGAGATAGAGGATTTGGTAACGCAAGACCTCAAATTTAGACACACACAACTAAAAGCTCTTAAAGAAGAAGTTTTGGATTTGGAAGATATGCAAAGCGAGGTTTCTATCAGTGATTTTAGTTTAGAAAAATTCAGAATGCAACTTGCAAAATACTTAAAAGCCATTGAAGAACAACTTGCTGATATGTCCTTAGGGCTTTATGCGGTTGTGCCTGCTCCTTTGGGTGTGCATAAAGGAAATTGGGAATTTCCACACCAGAAAAAACAGGTTAGAGATGGTATTTTGTTGTGTTTGAGGCAAAAATCGCACGAGATTTTGGACAAATATAATTTTGATAATCCGCTTTTTCCGTATTTCTTTGTATTTGTGGAGCAAGATGGCGAAAATGGCAAGGTAAAATATAGTTACAAAAGTATTGAAGCGTTGAATATTTTTGAAAGTCTTTGTTTAGGGCAAAAAGAACCTTTTGAAAAACTTTGTGAAAAATATGATGAAGAAACTGATTACGGAAAAAATATGACCAAATATAATAATTTGCTCAAAACTGCTTTAAATTCGCTAAAAATTTCTATTCAAAATGAAAATGAAGATAATGCAGGAAGAAATGATAAACCTGCGGTTGATACCCAAATACTGAAAAATGAACAGGAATTTGAGTTGATTTCGTGGGTGGTGATTGTTTAATCAACATATACACGTTGGGTATAAAACCCAACGCTATTGATAATCGATACCAAAATATCAATAACGCAGGGTTTTATACCCTGCGTGAATTGATTGATACGTTGAATTGATGCGTTGGGTATAAAACCCAACGCTACTGATAATCGATACCAAAACATCAATAACGCAGGGTTTTATACCCTGCGTGAAAAATAAAAATTATTGATAATCGATACCAAAACATCAATAACGCAGGGTTTTATACCCTGCGTGAATTGATTGATACGTTGAATTGATGCGTTGGGTATAAAACCCAACGCTACTGATAATTGATACCAAAACATCAATAACGCAGGGTTTTATACCCTGCGTGAAAAATAAAAATTATTATGCAAAAATACTATGCGTTATGGATTCATTTGGTATGGACTACGAAAAATAGGCAACTGTTAATTTCTAATAAATTAAAAATGCCTTTGTATAAAAAAATACAAGAAATTTGTAAGGAAAAAGGATACCATTTAGATTTTATAAATGGCGTGGAAGACCATATACATTTACTAATTTCTCTAAACCCTAAGTTTGCGGTTAGTGATGTAGTCAAAAATATTAAAGGACTTTCGCAAAAATGGGCAAGGGAAAGTGAATTGATAGAAGATTACTTTGAATGGCAAGATGGATATGCAGTTATTTCTGTTAGTCCCTCAGTTGTGCCAAAAGTCCGTAATTATATTAGAAATCAAGAAAAAAAGCATAAGAAAGAAACACTAACTTTTGATGAAGAATTAGAGTTGTTTGTGGAAAGTTCTTCTGTAATTGCTAACGAGAATAATATTGACGAGGAATTATAAAACGTTGGGTATAAAACCCAACGCTATTGATAAGATACATCAATAACGCAGGGTTTTATACCCTGCGTGAGTTAAAAGATAATCAATACCAACACATCAATAACGCAGGGTTTTATACCCTGCGTAGTTTGATAAGATACATCAATAACGCAGGGTTTTATACCCTGAGTGAATTAAGATACATCAATAATGCAGGGTTTTATACCCTGCGTACAAAAAAATTAAAACTATGCTCAAAAATTTCAAAAACAACCCAAAAAACACCGTTTTAGATTTCTTTTCTAATCTAAAATACCCTGTTTCTTCCTCTGAAAGAACTTTTGAAGATTATCAGGAATTTGAACGCTTCGCAAGAAATAAACAAGATTATGCTTTAAATCCTAAAAAAATTCTCAAAGATAATTTTCTAAAATTAGAATATGCGTTTTCCCTCAACGAAAATTTTATTCCCCAAAATAATTTATTTCAAAATGAAGACGACAAAATTCTCAAAAACTACCTTTTTGTAGTCCTTCACCTTGAAACTCGTCCCAAACCTTACACACGCACCGAGCTTGCTGATGCGGTGCGTGAGCTTAATCGTGTGTATTCCGCAGGCGTGTTTGTCGTGTTTGCGTATGGTGATTTTGCGACTTTTGGGGTGATTGATAGACGAAAAAACAAAAAAGATGATGCAAAAAATGTTCTTCAAAAAGTTACTTTGATTAAAGATATTAACACCCAAAATATGCACAGAGGACACCGTGATATTTTGGAAGAATTGGATTTTAATAAACTGAATAAAAAACTCAAAATCCAAACCATCGACCACTTACACGAAGCGTGGGCAATGGTTTTGGATATAAAACTCCTTAATGATAACTTTTTTAAAGATATTCGTAATTGGTATTTTTGGGCAAGCAAACCTGAAAATGAAGGAGGTGTTAATTTTCCACAAATTAACCCAAAAATCAAAAAAGATAATCTTATTCATCAGCAAGAAAGTATTATTAGATTGCTTACAAGGCTGTTATTTTGTTGGTTTTTGAAGGAAAAAGAGTTTATTCCTAATGATATTTTTGAACTTTCAGATATCAAAAATACGCTCAAAGATTTTAACGAAATTGATGCAGATAATGGCGATTATTACAAAGCTGTCCTGCAAAATCTCTTTTTTGCAACGCTCAACGTGCCTATTCAAGATAGAGATTATTATGTTGAAACCAAAAAATATGATAAATCTGCACATCTTAACCAAAATATCTATCGCTATTATGAAATTTACCAAAATAAAGATAACATAAAAACATTTTTTGGAAAAATTCCTTTTCTAAATGGTGGTCTTTTTGAATGTCTTGACCAAAAAGAAAGCGAAACCAACAAAGAAATTCGCCTTGATGGTTTTTCCGTAAAACCTCAAAAACAGGCAAAAGTGCCTAATCGTTTGTTTTTTATGGAAAAATACGAAATAGACCTTAGCGAAGAATTTGGTAATAAAAAAATGAACCAAGTAGAAGTTTATGGACTTTTTCGCATTTTGAATAAATACAAATTTACGGTGGAGGAAAATACACCGCTTGACCAAGATATTGCTCTTGACCCTGAAATGTTGGGGCAAATATTTGAAAGTCTTTTGGCATATTTTAATACTGAAACCGCCCAAATTGCACGTAAAACATCTGGCTCTTTCTATACGCCAAAGGAAATTGTCCAATATATGACCGAAGAATCTCTGAATGCTTTTTTGATAAATGCTTTCAAAAATCATTCGGATTTTCAAAACTTGGATTTACAAGATTTATTCAAAATTCTACTTAATGAACTTACCGAAACAAGCCCTTTTTCCGAAAATCAAAACGCTTTGATTTTAGAAAAAATCTATACTGACCTCAAAATATTTGACCCTGCGTGTGGCTCTGGTGCGTTTCCTATGGGTATTTTGGATAAATTGGTAAAAATCGTAAGAAAACTTGATAACAATAATAACCAATTTGCTAAAATCGTAAAAAAACCTTTTGAAAAAGAAAAACAAAAATTGATTCAAGAACTACAAGACGACAAAGAAAATGCAAAAACTATCAGAAATGAAAAAGCTAAAAATGACGCAATAAATGCTCTTGATGAACAAATAAATGATATTGAAAAGAATTTTGAAACAAATAATAACCTCAAAACCAACGACTATGCACGCAAATTGTACCTTATCCAAAATTGCATTTATGGCGTGGATATTCAACAAATAGCTGTCCAAATCTCCAAACTAAGGTTTTTTATTGCCCTCATTATTGAACAAACTAAAAACGACAACAAAGATGAAAATTTTGGGGTGGAAACGCTCCCTAATCTCGAAACTAAAATCGTGTGTGCGAATACGCTTA
>JAAFIN010000250.1 GCA_013297825.1 Cytophagales bacterium | reverse complement strand
CTTGTGCCCTATTCAAAAAAACGGTCACAGATTTGATATTAGAGGCAAGTGTTTTTTCCATTTGTGCATTTGCATTTTGGACAAATGAAATTAAAAATAAACCCATTATGAGGGTTATTTTTTTCAAAAAAAATGTTTTTGTTTTCATAAAATTTTGTTATTTTTTTTTATGTGTTAGGTATAAAGGGCATAAACCCTAATTTTATTGATGTTTTGTGAATTTGTTTTTGTTTGTGTCTTTTGGGCTTTGTAATAGATTACAGACAAAAAAAATTATTATTACAGCGAATAACTATGTTTTTAGTGATTTCTGTATTTTTTAAGATATTTTAACAAAAGATGCTTTTAATTTCAAAATAAAGGCATTTTTTAGGGAAAATGGAATGAATTTTTAACGTTTTTTAACGGTTAGTTTTTGTAATTTTAAAGATGAAATTTTATTCCTAAAAAATTGCTACAAGTTTGAAAGATGAAAAGAAAAAAAAGTAGCAACATCGCAAGTCTTAAAAAAAATTCTACAATGTTAAAAGTTTCTCTTATTATTTCATTTTTTTCATTCATTTCTTTTATTTCTGCACTTCGTTTTTCTAAATGAAATAAAAATCTCTCCCATTTTTTTATTTCAGGCAGTTTTTTAATTTTGTTAGAAAATTTTTGAATAAAGGTTCCCCAAAAAGCCACATCAAAAAAAACGTTCATTTCAAATATCTTTTTTACTGATTTTCTAATAGCTTCTTCATCACTTAAATCAAGATTGTATAATTTCTCTAAATGTTTAAAACCTAAGATTATAATTTCCTTTTTTGTTAAATTACATTTTTTGTAGTTGATTGAAAAAGGAAGTGCTTGAAGTGTGTTAGTTTTTATTTTTAAACGCCATAATTTCTTTAAGTTTCCGATTTCTATTGGAAGAGTTTTAAGCGGATTATTATATACGTTTAATTCTTCCAAACTTTGTAATTTTTCTATTTCAGATGGAATATTTGTAATTTGGTTACTTCTTAAATTTAATTCTCTTAGACTTTGCAGTTGTAAAATTATTTTTGGAAATGTTTGAAATAGATTATTTTTTAAATTAAAAATTTTTAAATTTTGTAATTGCCCAATTTCAGAAGAAATAATTTCAATTTGATTGTTTCTTAAATCTAAAATTTGTAATTTATTTAATTGCCCAATTTCATCTGGAATTGATTGAAGTTGATTATTTCCTAAATTCAAATGTTTTAAATTTATCAATGAAAAAACAAAACGAGGAATTTTTTTTAATTTTTTATTACTCAAATCCAAATTTTCTATTTCTAATATATTATTTTCATTGTATAAAAAATTTTTATAAAAATTCTCATAAAGATTGTGATAATCTTCTACAACAAAACCAAAATATTCTTCAAATTCTTCTCTATAATGATATTTTGCAATATTCAAGGCAAGTTCAATATTTGGTTTTTCGGTGCTTTCCAAAAGTCCAAGAATTTTATAAAATGGTGCTTTTTGCATAATTTAAAAAAAGTTCAAAGTTTAAAAGTTCAAAAAAAATGTGTCATTCTGAAAGAATCTGGCTGTTTTGTATTTGGCTGTTTCATTTACCATTCACCATTATTTCCCCTCCCATCACAAAAGCGTGATTATGATAACCGTGTCCAATTTTTGCCCCAAAAAGAATGGGATAATTGTATTTTTGGGTAATTTGACAAAACAATTCTTCAATACTTTTACCAAAATGAAGTTCATTGTCCTTTATTTGTGAAAAATCACCAACAATAAGCCCTTTTAAGTTTTCAAATTTTCCAGCGTGATAAAGTTGCATCAACAAACGGTCAATGTGATAGACATATTCGCCCACATCTTCCAAAATCAAAATTTTATCTGTCGTGTCCAATTCATAAGGTGTTCCCAAACTATGCACGCACATTGTCAGATTTCCACCAATAATTTTGCCTGTGAGTTGTTGAGATTGGTTTTTATTATAAGGATTATTTATATTTTCAAATTGAATTTCTGATGTGATTTCTGTCGGTTTTTCATTTTTTAATAAAATATTTGTCAAAGAATCCAAACTTTCTTTGGATTGTGTAGCCCAATGTGCTGGCATTGAAGCGTGCAATGAACAAATATTTTGTTTTTGGAGAGCAAGGTGCAAGATTGTAATATCACTAAAACCAACTATCCATTTGTGTTTTGTTTGCAAAGGCGAAAAATCTAAATAAGGTAATAAATGTGTGCTTCCATAACCACCTCTTGCACAAAAAATTGCATCTATATCAGAATTATCTATAAATTTTTGAAATTCTTTTGCACGTTCTTGGGTGTCAGCAGACCAAATACTATTTGGATTTTCAGGCAATAATAAAAAATTTCCAAGTTCAAAATCAAAATTTTGTGCTTTACAATATGCCTCAAATTTTTGGATAATTGCATTTGAAACTGCCCTCGCAGGTGCAACAAGAGCGATTTTAAGTTTTTTTTGCATATAAAATAAATGACATAAATGGAACACAGATTTTACGGATTAACACAGATTTTCACAGATTTTTTTTATACAAAAGACTTTTTATTCCACAATTCTTCCCAATTTTCATTTACAAATAATCCTTTTTGGAGGCTATCAGATGGAATTTTTTTAATATCTTCTATTGAAAACCAAGCAATTTCATTCAACACTTGTTGATTTTTTGGTAATTCGGTATCAATGCCAAGCGTAGGAATTTGATTATTTTTGATTTTTACTTCAAAAAAAATTTCAAGGGCGTGAAGTGGATTTTTTATGTATTCTTGTAAAAATAAAAATTTTCCTACTTCTATTTCTACATTTGCCTCCTCCTGCCATTCACGCACAAGTGTATCGTGTAGAGATTCGCCAAAATCCACTCCTCCACCTATTGCTCCCCACAAATAACCTGTACTTGTGCGTGCAATATGCTTGCAAAGAAGCATTTTATCATTTTCTAAACATAATCCTAATGCTCTAACTCTGAGTTTTCCACCAAAAGTGTCAAACATTTTTTGTAAAGAATCTTCCATTTTTTATTTTTAATTTTTTTGATTTTTTGTAGGGGCAACCCTTGCGGTTGCCCAATATAATATTTGTTTTATCAAAAATAGAAAAACCATTTTTGTTTAAGTAAAATTTATTGTTTTTTTTTGTATTTTTGCTAATCTTTGAGAAAGATAAAAAATACAACAAAAAAATTTCAATTTTTTTAAAAATATAAAATGGATATAAACTACAACCAAGCAGTATTTGGGTTGATGCTTTTGGGTGCAAAAGCTGATGGAAAATTGCAGGACAATGAAAAACGTTTGCTTGTGGATTTGACAAGTGAGGAAACACCACTTTCTACAGAGGAATACAAAGATATTATTGGATACGCAAGAGATTTGGATATACGTGTATTTCAAAGCCAAATTTTTGAAAAATTAAAACAAGAAAACCAAAAAAATCGCATAAAAGCAGTTTATTGGCTCAAAAGAGTATTGGATACTGATACTTCTTCTGACGTTTTTTCTGCTCAAAATCAAGCAGAAAATGAATTTTATCAAAAAGTTTTGTTTGAATTGGACGTAACAATGGAAGATGTCATCACTTATAGATAATTTAAAAAAATGGCTATTTCTTTGTAGAAATAGCCATTTTTTATAACAGAGTTATTTAAAAATGAGCCAATTTTGGAACACAGATTTTACGGATTGACACTGATTTTCACGGATTTTTTTCTTTTTTTTGTAAAATTTTTATGTTTTTTATCAATTTTTAAATTTCATTTTAAAAACTCTAATACTCAAATTTGTATTTAATCCTGATAATCTTATAATCCTTTAAATCCTGCTTTGGCTGTTTCATTCACCATTCACCATTCACAATTTACCATTCACCATTACCTAAATCTTTCTGCCACCAAAGTAGCTTTGCTATTAGGCACATATTCATAAAAACCTTTTCCTGTTTTTGCCCCCAAATGCCCAGCCTCAACCATATTTACCAACAATGGACAAGGTGCATATTTTGGATTACCAAGACCTTCGTGCAGAACACGCAAAATATTAAGACAAACGTCCAAACCCACAAAATCAGCAAGTTGCAAAGGTCCCATAGGGTGTGCCATACCTAATTTCATCACTGTATCAATTTCTTCAACACCTGCTACACCTTCAAATAACGCATAAAAAGCCTCATTCAACATTGGCATTAAAATACGATTGGACACAAAACCAGGATAATCATTCACTACAACAGGCACTTTTCCAAGTTGTGTAGAAAGTTCAAAAATCTTTTGTGAAACCGCTTTATCAGTTGCATATCCGCTTATAATTTCAACCAATTTCATCACAGGAACAGGATTAAAAAAGTGCATTCCCACTACTTGCGTAGGGCGAGCGGTCGCAGAGGCAATTTTAGTGATGGAAATGGAAGAAGTATTACTTGCAAGAATTGCATTTTTTGGTGCAAATTCATCTAATTGTTTGAAAATTTGAAGTTTTAAATCAATATTTTCTGTGGCAGCTTCCACAACAAGGTCAGCATTTGCTACACCTTTTTGAAGGTCAGTAAAAGTCGTAATATTGCCCAAAGTTTGCGTTTTGCTATCTTCTGTCAGTGTTCCTTTTGTGATTTGTCGGTCAAGATTATTAGCAATCGTTTTGAGGGCTTTTTCAAGGCTTGTTGGGTTAATATCCACCAAAGCAACCGCAAAACCATTTTGAGCAAATAAATGTGCAATACCATTGCCCATAGTTCCTGAGCCAATTACTGTAATATTTTTCATAGATTTTTTGAAATCTTTTTGTTTACGTATTATTGAAATAAAATTTTCCTCAAAAATAATAAAAAAGCCTTAAATTTTGTGAAATTAAGCTATATTTTTGCAGTTGATTTTTTTAAACCTTAAACGCTCTCTACCTATTATCTTTTATTTGTCATTTCCCCACGTTGCACGTGGGGTTACCATTGTTAAATCCTTTTAGGGTTTTAATGCAAAAAAATAAGTTTAAACAACCACAAAGTGGTTGAACTATGGTAACCCCACGTGAAACGTGGAGAAGCACAAAAAATGATAGGATAGAAAAAACCTTAAACTTTGAACTTTAATTTTTTTTGTCTTTTACTCCCCCTTTGGGGATTGGGGGGCTTTTCGCTTTTTTTTGGTGGGGGCTTAATTTTCGCCCAAGATTCCACAAATTTTATTTCAAATAATAATAAAAACGCTAAAAATTCGTGGCAATTTGGCGAAATGTATGGAGCAGGTGCTAAAAGAATTGCGACAGACAGCACAGGAGCGTTATATATCACAGGTTATATGACCGAAGAATTGCGATTTGAAGATAAATTATTAAAAGAAAGAGATGGAAAATATTTTTTAGCTAAATTTTTACCAAATTCTTCTTTGATTTGGGTATTCCAACTGTCAAGCCCCATTCAAAAAATCATTATTTCAAAACAAAATATCTTAATTGGCGGGCAATTTCCACAAAAAATAAATGTAAAAAACCAAGAACTTACAGGAAAAGGCGATATCAGTATATTTTTTTCGCTTTTGGACTTAAAAGGCAACATAAAATTCCTAAAATCTATAGAAGGTGAGCCTGAATGTATGTTCAATAACCTCACAATGAGCCAAAATGGGGACATTTGTATCGCAGGAAGTTTTACCCAAAATGTATATTTTGGACAAAAAACACTTAAAAATAGCCATAGCAAAAACGTTTTTTTGGCAGGTTACAACCAAAAAGGCGAACACCTTTGGACGAATACCATTGCGGGAGGTAATAATATGCTTACAGGCATACATTTGAGAGGATTGCAAACAGATAAAAATGGCGATTTTGTGGTATTAGGTATGATTTCAGGGATATGTTTGTTTATGCCAAAGTATTTTTCGTTGCAAAGTAGCCACGAATTGTACCACGGTGAGGGCTGGATGTTCAATCACGATATTTTTATCGCAAAATACACCCAACAAGGCACTTTAAAATGGGCGAAAATCGTAGCAAATAACGCAGAAGCACAGGATTTATGCAGTGATGCAGAGGGAAATCATTATGTTACAGGATATTTTTTGGGAACAAACCAAAAAATGGGGGCGAATTTTGGTATTTCGCTTTTTGGAAATACAAAAGTAAAGGCAAATATTTTGGAAAAAGATGCTTTTGAAACGGTTTTTGTCTATAAAATATCCACAATGGGACAATTTATGTGGGTTAGAAAAATGGAAGGAAAGGGCAATGCAAGAGGTTTGAAGATAATTTATAACCAAAAAAACGATAAATTATTGGTAAGTGGTGCGTTTTCCAATATTCTTGTGGTAAGCAACGAAGAAAAAATCAAAAAAAGTGCAGAAAGTAGCGTAGGAATGGGCGAAAATTCCCAACTAAGCAATGAAAAATCCCCTGAAATTTCAGTAAATACAGATGGAAAAGTGCATATTTTTCTGGTAACTTTGAGTAATTCAGGAAAATTCAGTTCCATTATTCAAAGTCAAAGCAAAGAAAGCAACGAACTTGCAGATATGGCTTGCGATTATAAGGGAAGAATGTGGTTTGTAGGACGTTTTAAACAAAAAATGTTATTTTCAGGAGCAGAGTTGCAAACGCAAGGCAATAGCACCAATGGTTTTGTGATAATGAATGAGTGAGAAATAAAATGACAAGTTTAGAATACGGATTTTATGGACATAGAGTCCAAAGTCTAATTAGCTTAATAGCATTGAATTTATTCCATAAAAAAAACCACAATAATTTTTAAACAATCATTATGGTTTTTTTTTATGAAAAAATTAAAAATTTACTCTACAAAAACGCCCATACCGCCAAATTTATCTATGCGTTGGTTAATGCGTTCATCTGCTTGAATCGCAAAAAGTTCATTTATAGTGTCCAAAATTGTTTTTTTAATGGTTTGATACATTAATTGAGGGTTGGCGTGAGCGCCACCAACAGGCTCAGGAATAATACCATCAACAAGTCCAAAACCTTTCATA
>JAAFIN010000025.1:31985-32500 GCA_013297825.1 Cytophagales bacterium | reverse complement strand
ATTTTTTAAATTTATTTTTTCAAAAAATTTTTTGCATTAAAAAAAAAATTTTTCAAAAAAAATATCTTAAAGAAAATCTTAAAATAAGTGTAATAAAAAAATATCTTAAAATGCTGAAAGACTTACAAAGTTTTGAAAACTTTGCAAGTCTTATTTTTTTTTGCATTATGACCCCTAATGTTCCAAGTTTATCCTAAAACTGAATAAAACTTTGTTTAAAGTTTAGCGAAGCGTAACTTAGAACATTACATTATCAAGGAAGTGAATTATTTTTGTGTAATTTATGATTGGTTGAAAACTTACCACAAGACAGTTCCAAATTATATTACGATTAAAACTTTGAACAGAATGATATTTTACAATATCCATAATCATAAATCTTTAAGATATTTTCAGATTTATTTTATTTTTTAATTTTATTTTTTCAAAAAAAGTAAATTTTATTTAAAAAACCTAAAAAAAACTATAATTTGCATACCAAAACATAAAAATATTTTTTTTGTTTTTTTTTATTA
>JAAFIN010000025.1:0-31975 GCA_013297825.1 Cytophagales bacterium | reverse complement strand
CCAAATAAATTTTGGCGGAACACCTTATACTTTTGGGAGCCAGTGGCAAAATAATTTTGAGGAAATGCACAAAATTCCTGCAACTTTATTGCCCACACCCAATATGCAAAAAATCAAGGAAGAAGACAGCAAACGCACTAATAGCAGATTTGCATATCCTATTTATGTAAATTATAACTTAGCAAATAGTGGTACTTGGACAGAAATAGGCGAAGGTCATCGCATTTGGCGACTTACTTTAACCACAGAAAATGCGTGGTGTCTTAGACCAATTTTTGACAAATTTTATTTGCCAAAAGGTGCAAAATTATTTATTTATAATGCAGATAAAAGTGAGGTTTTGGGTGCATTTACGCAAGAAAGTTACGCAGGAGAAGGACGTTTTGCGACTGATATTATTGAAGGAAATAGCATCACGATTGAATTATTTGAGCCTTTAGAACAAAAAGATAAGTCAATTCTTCAGCTTTGGCGTGTAGGATATGGTTATCGCAAAATGGGTTTTGAAAAACAAAGAAATAAAAATGCTTTTTATGCCCCTGAAAATGATGAAAATGGTGTTTTGGGTTTTGGAAGTTCTGCAAGTTGCAATGTGAATGTAAATTGTACTTTGGGCAATAATTGGCAAAATCAAAAAAGAGGCATTGTAAAAATCGTAATTGGCAATATAAATGGTGATGACCATTGTAGCGGTTCATTAATAAATACTGCCAATAATAGTATGACTCCATACATTTTGAGTGCAAAACATTGCGAAGAAGATAGAGGACAAACATTCGTAGATACTTGGGTTTTTATTTTTAATTATGAATCCGCCACTTGTAGCAATCCTACTGCACAACCTTCACGCAGTCAATCTATGTCAGGTGCAGATATTATGGCAATGGGCAATGATTCAGATTTTTTGCTATTGAAACTCAAACAAAATATTCCACTTTCCTACAATGTATATTATAATGGTTGGGACAAAAGTGGCACAAATGCCACAAGTGGTGCGTGTATTCATCACCCTTCTGGTGATATTAAAAAAATATCCATAGAAAATAATACTTTTTTAACACAAAGTTATTATAATGATTTGCCAAATGACAATACACATTTTAGGGTAATTTGGGATAATAACACCACTACAGAAGGCGGTTCGTCAGGTTCGCCATTATTTGACCAAAATGGGCGAATTGTAGGACAATTACACGGTGGAGAAGCCTCTTGTAGCACTTTAACAATGCCTGACTGGTTTGGTAAATTTTCTATTTCGTGGAATGGGGGAAGTTTGGCACAAAACCGATTGAGGGATTGGCTTGACCCAACAAACCTAAATCCTATCACGGTAAATGGCACAAATCAAATTGCGACTGCCTTAGAAAATTCGTTTTTTGCCCAAAATACAAGTATCTATCCTAATCCAACCAATGAAAATATTATCATAAAAATTGAAAATCCGCAAAAATTAGGTCAAAATATGCAAATTGAAATTTTGGACACACAAGGCAAAAGAATATTTGGGGAAGAAGTATTTTTTGGAGAAAATGATATTTTTCAAAAAGAAATTTCTTTAAAAAACTTTCCAAATGCCTTGTATTTTATTCAATTAACCACTCAAAAAGGTAATTTTTCTAAAAAAATTATATTGGAAAAATGAAAAGAAAATTAGTTAGGAACAAACTAAAAATAAAATATATACTTTAAAAATAGGCATAAATGCCTATTCTATACATATTTTTATGTTTTTATGTATAGCACAGGCATTTATGCCTGTGAAACGTCAAACAATTCACATTAGAATTTGCACATTTCTTGTTTAATAATTTTGTCTAAACCTGTAAGGTTTTAAAAAATTTTATAGGTTTGATAATCAAAAAAATGAAAATTGGAAAAATAAAAATAAAATAATAGTTTTGCAAGCTAAAAGGTTTAAGGTTTAAAGTTTAAGGTTTAAGGTTCAAGGAAAACAATTAAATTGCTGTGCAATTTACTATATAATGACAAATTTGTTGACTGTTTCAATTCCTAATTCCTAATTCACAATTCCTAATTCTTAATTCATAATTCCTAATTCATAATTATTTATGTCTGTTGACACCACCAAAAAACCATTGGGCAACAAACCCAATACCCAAAATTTAATACTTGTTGCACTTGTAGGCTTGCTTGTAGTTGCATTGTTTTTTATTGCTTATATGAGTACCAACAGTTCAAAACTTCGTACTGATACTGCAAAAGCAAAAAAAGTAGCTGATAGTCTTGGTAATCAAATGGTTATTTTTAACCATAAAATTGATAGCCTCAATGATGAATCAAAAGCCCTCAAAAAACAAATGGATAATCTTTTGACCCAAAAAGAAAAACTTATCCAATCACGTGATTCACTTACTCGTTTGCTCAATTATTCACGTACCAACGAAAGAAATGCAACAGGAAAAGTAGCAATGCTTGAAAAACAAATCAGAGATTTGCAAGCTAAACTTACTGATGTTCAGAAAAAATACGAAGAAGCAACCCAATTCTCACAAACTACTGACGAAGAACTACAACGCCAACTTCAAGCAGTAAAAGCTGAAAGAGATGCTCTTGCTACACAACTCAAAAATACAACCGAAAAATTACAAAAAACCGAAACCGAAGTAAAAAATCCGCTTACAATGACTACTTTACAAGCTACACCAGGCGAATTGAAAAGTGGAAAATTTGATAAATCTTCACGTTCTACAAAAACTGACAGGGTACAAGTAATATTTAAAATCAATCGTCCATTGGAAGCAGGCGAAAATCTTAATTTCAGAGTTTTTGATAATGCTGAAAAAGAAATTCCTTTGAAACCAGCATTTAGAACTGCTATCAAAAATACATTAAGCCAAACGATTATTTTGGAATTTGCAAATGGATATTTGCCTACTTCTGCATCAGGCAATTTTTCTGCAAGGGCTTACCAAGAAACTCCTGACAAAAGCACTTCAAGAGAATTGCAAAGAGCAACTTTTAGTATGAAATAAGAATACAAATGATGAATGATAAATGTTGAATGATAAATGAAATACATTTTTTTAATACATTTTATCATAATTCATTAGAATTTTTATTACTAAAAAAATTCTTAAAAACAGCTTAAAAAACTCATAAAGCGGATTTTTCCTAAAAAATCCGCTTTATTTGCAAAATAGCAAATTAAAATATCTTTCGTTTTTGCCCTAAAAATTCCCCCTTTGGGGGTTAGGGGGCTTCATTCCTAATTTCTAATTCCTAATTCATAATTAAAAATGACGCTTTCTATTGTAATACCTGCCTACAACGAAGGCAAAACAATACATTTTATTTTGGATAAAATAAAAACAGTAACGCTTTTGGACAATACGCAAAAAGAGGTAATTATTGTAAATGATTGCTCAAAAGACAACACAGAAGAAGCAGTTTTAAATTATAAAAATGCCAACCCTGAACTTAATATCCAATATTATAAACACGAAATTAACAAAGGAAAAGGTGCTGCATTGCATACAGGCATTGAAAAAGCAACAGGTGAATATCTTGTTATTCAAGATGCAGATTTGGAATACAATCCAGAAGAATATAACCTTCTCCTAAAACCAATTTTAGACGGTTTTGCTGATGTGGTGTATGGTTCTCGTTTTATGGGTGGAAAACCGCACAGAATTTTGTTTTTTTGGCACACAAGAGGCAATAAATTTCTGACGTTTTTATCCAATTTTTTTACAGATTTAAACCTTACAGATATGGAAACCTGTTACAAAATGTTTAGAACTGACATCATAAAAGGCATAAAACTCAAAGAAAAACGTTTTGGTTTTGAGCCAGAAGTAACCGCCAAAATGAGCAGAATAAAAGGTGTAAGAATTTATGAAGTAGGAATTTCGTATTATGGTCGCACTTACGAAGAAGGCAAAAAAATAGGTTGGCGTGATGGTATTAGAGCAATTTATTGCATTTTAAAATATAATATTTGGGCAAGAAGGTAAATTAAATGGTGAATGGTAAATGGTGAATGATAAATGAAACAGCCAACAGCCTTTTTGAGCAGGATTTTCAGGATTTTCAGATTAGCAGGATTTAAACAGTCATTTTTCTTTAAACTTTGAACCTTAAACTTTAAACTTTAAACCTTAAACTTTAAACCTTGAACCTTAAACTTTTGAACCTTAAACTTTAAACCTTAAACTTTTGAACCTTGAACCTTGAATCTTTGAACTTTTGAAACTTTTTTTGATTTTTAATAAAAAAAATTATAATTTTGATGTTGCATAAAAGTATTTTTGCATAAATAATCACAAAGCCTTTGAAAAAGTTTTTTTGTATTTTTTTTATTATTTCTTGGATGTTTATTTTTGGAAATGTTTTTTTGTTTGCACAAAAAACGCAGGTACAATCATTGTCCAAAGAATGGCAAAAAGTAGATAAAAAAGTGTTTAAAATACTTGATTCATTAGTGAATTTATTAGAAAATGAAAAAAAAGTAAAAAAATATTTTCCTTTTGTTACACAATTTGATAGTGTAGTGATTAAATATATTCCCACAACTGATACGTTATTAAGAAGTCATTATATTGATAAATTAGTTGAAAATTTTAAACAAAAAGAAGATAAAAATGAGCTTGCGAAAGCATATATTTTTGGGTCGTATATCACAAATTTTAACAGAAAAAAAGCAATGTCTTATCTGAAAGAAGCCCAAAAAATTGCACAAGAAACCTTACAAACAGATTTATTGATACACATACTTAAAAATAAAGGATTTTATTATGCAGAATATTTTTTAGATTATAAACAAGGCATTGTGTTTTTATTAGAAGCACTCAAAGTGGCAAAAAAATATAACCTCGCAAGAGATGAAGCCAACATAAGAGGGAGTATTGCATTGATTTATTACAAATCACAAAGTTATGGATATGCCAAAGCCCAACTTGTTGCACTCTTGGAAGAAAAACAAACCTATCTTACCAAACGTGAAAAAATAAACCATCACAATACACTTGGTCTTTGTGAGGCAAAAATGCAAAACCTTAAAAGTGCAGAAGAATATTATTACAAAGCTATAAATTTAGCAAAAGAATATAAAGATACCGTTTGGATTGGACTTGCAAGCGGAAATTTGGCAAGTATTTATATCAAACAAAATAAATATGAACCTGCTATAAAATTATTGCGTGTGGATATATTATATTCCGAAAAATACAAAGAATGGGGAAGTTCTTTGCTTTCACACCTCGCTATGGCATTATGTTATGCCAAAATGCAAGAATTGGAAAAAGCAGATGTTTTTTATAAAAAAGCACAAAAAATTTATCAAGATTACAAACTTGAAGGTGTAAAAGAACCTTTTTATGAAATGAGCCTTGAATATCTTTTGTATAAGGGTGATGCCAAAAACGCAATGCGTCTTTTGAAACTTGTGCAACATACACGTGATTCATTTAAGATAATAAGACAAACCGAAGAAATGCTCAAAGTACAAGGTGCTTATGATGTTATTCAAAAACAAGATATTATTACACGCCTCAAAAAAGAAAAAGATGCACAAGATAAAAATGTTCAAACACAATATTATTTGATTGCAGGGCTAATTATTATGATAATTTTTGGGAGTTCTGGCACTTTTATTTTGTATTTTATTTATCTTAAAAATAGAAAACTTACCAAACAACTCCAAACACAGAATGAACAAATTATCACACAAAACGAACATATCATTGCCCAAACTGAAGAATTAGAAAAAAATAATACCACAAAAGACAAACTTTTTTCTATCATTTCACACGATTTTAGAAGTCCTTTGGCTAATCTTTCTTCGGTATTTAGACTTTTGCAAGATAAAAGTATTACCCCTGTACAATTTGCTCAATTTGTGCCTGATTTTCAGCGTAGGCTTGACGTTACGCTTGGTTTTGTGGATAATTTGCTTTATTGGGCAAAAAGCCAAATGTATGGGCTTGAAACAATGCCCCAAACTGTCAATATCAAAAATATTATAAAAGAAACACTTGAACTTTCCCAATCACAAACTGAAAAGAAAAAAATTGAAGTCATTGATGAAACACAACCACATTTACAAGTATTTGTTGATGCTAATATGTTAAGAGTAGTTTTTAGAAATCTTCTTACCAATGCCATAAAATTCAGTTTTCAAAATGGTAAAATATGGCTTATGGCGTGGGATATGGGGGATTTTATAAAAGTTGGTGTAAAAGATGAAGGTGTAGGAATGACCCCAGAACAAGTAAAAGGACTTTTTAAAGAAGATACTTTACACACCACACTTGGCACACAAAACGAAAAAGGTACAGGATTAGGACTTATGCTTTGTTATGAATTTGTATTGGCTAATCACGGTAAAATGGAAGTTGAAAGCCAAAAAGATGAAGGTACTACATTCTTTTTTTCTTTGCCAAAAAATATAAAAGTTTAAAAAGTTCAAAAGTTTAAAAAGTTTAAAAAGTTCAAAAGTTTAAGGTTCAAGGTTTAAGGTCATATCACTGTACAGTTTCTAAAAGTTGGGTATAAAACCCAACTTTATTGATAAAAAACATCAATAAAATAGGGTTTTATACCCTATTTTTCAGCAATTTTTAAAACTGTATAGTGATGTGGTTCAAAAGTTCAAAAGTTTAAGGTTTAAATTTGTATTCAATCTTGTTAATCCTTAAATTATGAATTATGAAAATCCTGATTTTAGGCTGTTGGCTGTTCCATTTAACATTCAACATTTACCATTCAACATTAAAAAAATATGTCTTTTACCAAAGCACAAGAATCACGCACCGCTATTGAGCGATTATTTACCGAAATGCGACACCTGTTTAATAGTGGTGCATATCGTCCCTCAGGACAATCTGGCAAAGTAGCACGTGAGGCACTTCTCACACTTAGCCCTGAAATATATGGTGATATGCCTGACCCTGAAAAAGTAGAACTTAATGGGCTTGTATATGTCATTGACCGTTTGCCAAAAGGCTTAGAAGAATGTAGATTTATAAAATTTATTTCTGATGAAGGTTATTTGCTTTCTAATTTTGAGGTAATTATTCCTCCAAAAAGAGTAAGAAATTGTTATCGTGTGGATAAAGAACAAATGTTTATTGAGGTTACACGTGGCAGAAGTGAAATTTATGACGTAATTACACATCTTACATTCTTATATCACGAAGCAGAAAAAATCCGCAAACGTGCTTTTGATGACAAAGGCAATGCTTCAAGAGAATGGATTTATTTGGAAGAAATTATTTTAGGAAAAAATCAACCAAATAATTTACAAAACTCTGACCAAAATCTTGACCAAGCATTTACCTATATTAGCACATTATTGGGACGTACTTTTGCAGAAACAAAAGATGCTTACAAGCGTTTTGCAGAAAATCCAAAAGACAACAATGGACTTTTTAATATTGTGTATTGGCTTGCAAAAAGGTCAGCAGAAGAAATTTTTGACCAAAAAATGCGTGAAATTTCTTTTACGCCAACCCTTAGAGAACGCATAGGAAAACACATTTACGGTGAGCGTTGGGCTTCTAATATAAAATATACATTGGTAGAAAAAAATCTACACAATCGCCCTGTTCATATCATAAGTGCAAATCTTCATTCATTTTTGAATACAATTTATGCCAAAGATGCTTTGAGAGATGAATTTTCGCCCTCTGCCTCTATTTATGACATTGCTTTTGAACTTCGCAAGCCCAACCAACAAATTCGTATGAATAGGGTAATGGATTATGCCCTTCAAAATGGTCTTACGGTACTTTCTGACAAAACAGGAACTAATCTTGGCGTGCAGATTATTGACATTGCGAAAGTGCCATTTTCAAAATTCCATCAACAACTTTTTAATATTTCAGAAGAAAATTTTGCAAAATTAAATACAAACGAGGCTCCCGTTTTGGTGGTAATGGATTATGCTTTTGGGGAACAAGCCTACGAAACAATGGACGAACTCCTAAAACCTATCCAACTTTCGCCTTCTGATGGTGAAGTGAAAAATGAGCAAAAAATGCCTCTTGTTTCAGTGTCTATTATGGGAAAAGCTGGGATTTTGTCAGGGGACAAAGGCGATATTATGATTCCTACCGCACACGTATTTGAGGGAACTGCAGATAATTATCCTTTCAAAAATGATTTTTCAAGTGAAGATTTTAAAAATCTTGATGTAGAAGCCTTTGAGGGAACAATGATAACCGTTTTAGGAACTTCTTTGCAAAATCGTGATGTGTTGGAATATTTTAAAAATTCCTCTTGGCGAGCGATTGGCTTGGAAATGGAAGGGGCGCATTATCAAAAAGCTATTCAATCAGAGGCTTTTATTCGCAAAAGCATCAACCAAAATGTAATCGTTCGTTATGCGTATTATGCCTCTGATAATCCGCTCTTAACAGGTAGCACGTTGGCATCTGGAAGTCTTGGACTTGTTGGCGTAAAACCTACTTATGGTATTACAATTAAAACATTGGAGAAGATTTTTAATCAATTAGGAATTAGGAATTAGGAATTTATATAAAATATTCTCTATTTATCCAAATTTTATTTCGTATTTTTAATTTTTAATTATTTTAATTTTTAATTATTTTAATTTTTTCAATTAAATAAATCATTTTCATATCAAAAAAAAATTATGTCAAAAAAACAATTTTCATTTATTTTTTTAGCTATTTTTTTTATTTTTTTGTGTTGGAATTTTAAAGCAAAAGCACAACAAACTTGCGATTGCAAAAAAGAGTTTGAATGGCTTAAAACTACATTTGAACAAAATGACGCAGGTTTTAAATATATTATTGATAAAAAAGGGAAAGAAATGTATGAGCAACACAATGCTAATTTTTTTAAAAAATTACAAAATTTACCTTCTGACCTTCAAAGTTGTGCGAATGTTTTGTTGGAATGGCTTTATTTTTTTAGAACAGGACACATTTCTTTTGGTATAAATCCAAATGTTGCCCAAAATAACCAAAAAACTAATGAAAAATTAAATTTTGATACTTGGGAAAAAATTAAATTTACCCAAAAAGAATTTGAAACACACATAAAAACACTCAAAAAAGCAACTTTTGAAGGCGTTTGGCAATTAAATGCTTATCAATTAGGAATTAAAAAAGTAGGCGAAGAATATTTGGGTTTTATCATCAAATCAGGAAATCCAAATTGGACTCCTGAACAAGTAAAATTTAGATTTTCGTTTTTGGATAATCAAGCCAAAGGATTTTTTTATATGGGCGACCATTCGCCAATTGCCATAAAAAAGGTAAAACTCGTTGGAAATAATTATTTGAAATTGGGAGATTTTATTTTAAAACGCTTGAATAGTAGCTTTTCAGACAAAGAAAAACTAAAAATGGATATGGAACTTGTAACTTCTGATATTCCTGTGATGAAAATTTTGTCTGAAAATACGCTTGTGTTGAGAGTTCCATCTTTTAATGAAAATAATAGAAAAGCTATTGATAGCCTTTTGTCTGTGTATCACAGCCAAATTACAAGCAAAAAAAATCTAATTATTGACATTCGCAACAATGGAGGAGGTAGTGATTTGAGTTTTGAAAAAATTATTCCTTATTTATACACTAATCCCATTAGAACAATAAATGTGGAAATGCTCTCTACACCATTAAACAACAGCAGGTATGACAAAATGATAGCCAATAACGTTTATACAGATGCAGAAAAGAAATCATTTAAAAAAAGAAAAAAAATTTTAGATGAAAATTTAGGGAAATTTGTTAGTTTTTCTGATGATAAAGTAAGCATACTTACTGAGAAAAAAATATTACCTTTTCCGCAAAATGTGGCTATTCTCATCAATGAAGGCAATGGCAGTACCTCTGAACAATTTTTGTTGGCTTGCAAACAAAGCAAAAAAGTAAAATTATTTGGTAAAACTACAGCAGGTGTTTTGGATATTTCCAATATGCACTTTGTACCTTCTGAAAGCAATCTTTTTGAATTGGGTTATTGTTTGTCCAAAAGTTTTCGTATTCCTGCTATGGCAATAGACGATAAAGGAATTATGCCTGATTATTACATTGACGACAGCATTCAGGATTATGAATGGCTTGAACATACCGAAAATATTTTGAATGAAAAGTAAGTTTAATGTTCAAATGCACACTACTGTACAGTTTTAAAAACTGCTTAAAAATTTGTATGAAACCTGATTTTATTGATGTTTTTTATCAATAAAGTTGGGTTTTATATCCAACTTTTAGAAAATGTCCAGTAGTGTGCCTTAAACTTTAAACCTTTTTATCTACCAATTACATCACCTACATAAAAACTTTGCAATGGGCTGTTAATAGGTGCATATTCTTCTTCACTTTTATAATTGATGCGAACCACTTCCAATATTTCAATTTGGATACCATCTTCGGTTTGGAGGTCAGCAATTTTGTCAGTTTCAAATACATCACCATTTATATTGAGGGCTAAAATTCTTCTGCCACCTCTAAATTGTGCTTCTAAAACTCTTGGAGGGTTTAAAACCCTCCAAGAGTTGAAAACCCATAATATAAACTATTTTAGCATTGATACTTAGTTTTAAATATTTTTATTTTTAATTATTTAATCTAAAATTCTTCATATTTTATTTTCAATTCTTAATTCCTAATGTTTAATTGTATTTCATTTTTAATTCCTAATTCTTAATTCATTGATTACCTACATAGTTTCCAACATAGAACACGCTTTGGCGTTTGAGTGGGTAGCAACTTATCTACCAAATGAAAATATTTCGCTTTCGTTTATTTTGCTTAATCCTGCGGAAAATGTCCCATTGGAGATTTTTCTAAAAGAAAAAAATATCCCAACGCTTTTCGTAAAATACAGAGGCAAAAAAGATATTTTTTCTGCTATTTGGAAAGTACGCAAACAATTAAAAATGTGGAAAACTAATGTTGTGCATTGTCATTTATTTGATGCAAATGTTGTGGGACTTTTGGCGAGTAAATCGTTGGGCATCAAAAAACGAATTTATACACGACATCATTCCGATTATCACCACGTTTATTTTCCGAGAGCAGTGTATTATGATAGATTTGTAAATTATTTGGCAACTGATATTGTCGCAATAAGTGGTGCAGTAAAGGAGATTTTGGAGAAAAAAGAATTTGTAAATCCTAAAAAAATTCAGCTTATTCCACACGGTTTTAAGTTGGATATTTTTGAATTGGATAAAAACAATCCTGACATTCAAAATCGCATTGATGCACTTCGCACCAAATATTCTACAAAAAATTTTTTTCCTGTGATTGGTGTAATAGCACGTTATACTTCGTGGAAAGGCATTCAATATATTATTCCTGCGGTTTCTGAATTATTAAAAAAATACCCAAAAGCTAAAATTTTGCTTGCAAATGCAAAAGGTGATTACAAAAATGAAATTCAAAACCTTTTGAAAACTTTAATTCCTGAAAATCAATACCAAGAAATTCCTTATGAAACTGATTTGGGAGCATTGTACCAACTTTTTGATGTGTATGTGCATACGCCTATTGATGCGTACAAAGAAGCATTTGGGCAAACTTATATAGAAGCACTTGCGTCAGGAATTCCTTCAGTGTTTAGTTTGTCAGGTATTGCGAGTGAATTTATCCAACACGAACACAACGCTTGTGTAGTTCCTTTTGAAAATTCTGAAAAAATAACAGAAAATATTATAAAGATTTTAGAAAATGAAGATTTAAAAAATAAAATCATAGAAAATGGAAAAAAAGATATTCAAAATTTTAAGTTAAATATTTTTATAGAAAAACTTAAAAATCTTTATTTGGGAAAATAGGAAATGTTGAATTTTTTAAAATAAATAATTACAAATTTGGTAAAATTTTATATTTTTGCTAAATTTGTAATTATTTTTTTGTTGTTACCCTTTTGTTACCCCTTTTTTTTAGGGAATTTTAAAAAAAAACTTTTATTTTGTTAAAAATTAAAAAAATCAGCTAAAAATACTCATTTATGAGTATTGATAAGTTGATTTACCTCATTTAATTTTGCATATAATTTTAAAATATGTTTAGTAATAAAAAAATATAAAAATTTCTTATAATATTACATATTTATTTTATAGGATTTTTAGCCTAATTTTTATGATATTTTTAAGATAAATCATATAAATCTAAAAAATTATAAGGAAAAATTATGAAAAACATATACTTTTTAGCTATTTTTGCGTATAAAAAATAAAAAATGATATAATTTTTTAATTATGTAAAATGTATTTTATGTATTAAATCTTAATAATTTATTAACTTAGTTTTAATAATTTATTAACTTTAATGTTTTATTTTAACCTATTTTTTGATGTTTAACTTTTACTAATATTTTTTATCTTTCTCCCTTTTACTACTATGAGCAATTTTCAAATTGAACAAATCAACTACGAACTTATACGCAATGCGTCAGGTTTGAGTTTTAGCCAAAAAAACAAACTTTTGGGTAATGCCAATAAATTTGTAGCAATACAAAAAACAGAAAATGGTTTTATTGTGCTTATTGACACGATTGGCAAGCGTGATGAATGTGCAGAACTTTTGCACAAGATTATAGATAATGTACTTTCTTAAAATAAAGTAGCCAAATTAAACACGCTAACAAATGATTTTTTTGATTTAATCAAGAAAATCATTTGTTTTTTTTTGGTAAAAATGATAATTTTTGTTAATTTTGTTTATCTAAAAATTATAAATCAGAATTCTACTAACATAATTTTACTAACACAATTTTACTATCAAAATCCTTTGGATTGAGAGGTTTTTATGCAAATACTAATTATCCAAACTGCTTTTATTGGTGATGTGATTTTGGCAACGCCTATTATTGAAAAATTACATCAATATTTTCCAGATGTAAAAATTGATTTTTTGTTAAGAAAAGGCAATGAATCGCTGTTGTCTTGCAATGATAATATCAGAAATATTTTGATTTGGGACAAAAAGAAAGGCAAATTAAAAAATCTTTGGCAATTAGTAAAAGATATTCGCAAAACCAAATATGATTTGGTGGTTAATCTTCAAAGATTTCTTAGCACAGGGATTCTTACAGCATTTTCAGGTGCAAAGAAAACCATAGGGTTTGATAAAAACCCACTTTCTATACTTTTTACCCAAAAAATAAAGCATAAATTTGAAGTAGGCACACACGAAATTGATAGAAATTTGACTTTGATAAAGGGCATTACAGACGATACACGTGTTTTGCCAAAATTGCATTTATCCAAAGAAATTTTGGAAAAAACTGCATTTCTCAAACAAAAACCTTACATTTGTATTGCACCAACTTCTGTATGGCATACCAAGCAATTTCCTAATGAAAAATGGCTTGAATTATTAAAAAATTTGCCTCAAAATAATTACAAAATTTATTTGTTAGGAAGTCCGCAAGATGTGGATTTGTGCGAAAATCTTAAAGAAGAAGCTACAAAACAATCAAATAATCCATTGGAAATAGAAAATCTTTCAGGCAAACTTTCGCTTTTGGAATCTGCAAGTTTGATGAAAGATGCTTTGATGAATTATGTCAATGATTCTGCACCTATGCACTTAGCATCTGCGGTTAATGCACCTACTTGTGCGGTTTTTTGTGCAACAATTCCAGCGTTTGGTTACACACCTCTTTCCCAAAAATCTTTTGTGATGGAAATAGAAAAACCTTTAGAATGTCGTCCTTGTGGTCTGCACGGTAGTAAAACCTGTCCAAAAGGGCATTTTAAATGTGCAATGGATATTGATACAAAGAAAATGGCGGATTTGATGAAATAGGAGAAAGTAGCAAGGAATGGGTTATTAGGCATCAATAATCAAGGAAAAATTAAATCCTTATATTTTTCCTTTGATACCTTTTATTATCTTTTTATTACTTTGCTTATCACAAAAAGTCCTAAAATCACAATACCATAAATTGCCCAATTTCCGTCTATCCATTTAATAATTTCCTCGCCATACATCACATAAGCCCACAAACCAAATGTAACAAACAACATAATGCCTATACGCAACAAAAATGTACTATCAAATAATTGTGCTATGCCTTGTGGTTGGTGTTTGCGTTGTCTGCGAAGGGCATATTTTATGCGTTCTTCACGTGAAAGCTGTTTTTCATTTTCTTTTGCTTGATTTTCTGCCTCAAGACGTTGTTCTGCCATACGAACACGTGTTTCAAATTCTTCTTTTTCAGGATTATAAAAACGTGTTACTATCTCAAAACGTTTGTATTTTGGTAATTTGGAAAGGGTGGGGAGTTTGAGCATAGGGAAATGTAAGGTTTAAAGTAGTTCAAAAAAATCAAAAGGCTCAAATTTTCAACTAAATAATATATTTTTGAGCTTTTGAACATTGAGCTTTTTGAATTTTATTTTTTATCTCAATAAAACCACTCCTTTTACGCCAAATGTATATCCTGCGATATTTTCTTTGTAAAGTTTATAAAGTGGAATTTGGAAAACAGGTGCAATTTGTAATTCGGTTTTGCTATTTAATGCAACAGACGCACCCATACTAAAACTCAAATGCGTAAATCCATTAAAAATATTGCTTTTGCTTTTGTCTTGTGTTAATTGCCAATATTCTAAACCTTCATCAAATCTATTTTCTTGAAAAATAATTTGTGTAGGCAATCCTAATCCAAAAAATCCTTTTCCAAACATAAAATTAGGATAAATTCGCCCTTCTATGTTAAAAGAAAGCATATTTTGGGTAATATAGGTATTAAAATTATTAAGTGAATTGCCTCTTAAAAAAAACGTATTATTACTAATTACTTCACTGCTTTGGTAATTGTATTTTTGTTGGGAAATGCCCAAAGTCGTAAAAATACTGTATTTATCATTAAAAATAACCTCATTTGCCAAACCTAAGCCAATATTGCGGTTGGTTGCTTCTATAAGCGGTGCAACCATTTGACTTTGATGCACATAAAATCCATTTTTCACAAGAATTTTATTTGGTTGTTTTGGTAAAGAGCAATCTATGGCAAGTCTTGATGTTAAAATTTCAGCATTTTGTGTGTTTTTTTCTTGTTTTTTTTCTTCTTTACCATTGTTTAAGAAAATATTATTTGCTTTTGAACTTTCAAAATTTTCTTGTGGTAAAACAGTTTTTAATGGTTGTAAATTTACATTTTTTGTAAATAAATTATCATTTTCAGATGTGTTGTTTTCAGATGTTTTATTTCCAAAATTTCCAGTTTTAACTAAAAGATTGTCTTTTAGATTTACATCATTTTTAATATTTTCTTGTTCTTTGGGATTTGTTCCCCCTTTGGGGGTTAGGGGGCTTACAGTAAATTTTTTATCATCAGTATTTTTGTTTAAATTCTGTTTTTGTTGATTTTGTTGTGAATTTACCTTTGAATTTGCTTGATTGGCATTATCCAAACTCAAATAAGTTGTATTTTCATTATTTACATCATTATCATTGTTATTTGCAATAATTCCACTTTTTTGCGTAATATTATTTTGTGTATTTTTATTACTAAAATTTTTATTATTCAACTTATTATTATCCAAGTTGTTATTATCAACATTGTTTTTTTGTTCTTGAATAATTTGGCTTTCTGTTTTATTTTCTAAATTTTTAGCAATATTTCCATTATTTTGTTCATTATTATTTTGCAAAAACAACAAAGCACTTCCCAAAAATAATGTACCTAATGAAACAGCTACAAAAAAACTTTTGGATAATTTTGGTAAAAATAAAGGCAATAAAGTTGGTTTCTTTTGTTGAGGCAAGCGAGGCAAAAGGCGTTCCCAAGCCAATTCTGCACTTTCATCAAAAGGAGGATTTATGTTTTCAAGATGTTTTTTGATATAATCGTCAAAGTCTTTCATGATTGAATTGAAATATGCACGCTTTTTTTATAAAAAAAAACGTTTTTTATGTGTTTTGAGATTGGAGGTTGATTTCCGTCAAAAGTTTAATTTACTAAGTAAAATAAATTTTCGCAAAATTACAAAAACATTATCAAAATTTATTTAAAATGAATGTTAATTAACATTTTTTTGCAATTTTTTGTATTTTTTTTATTTTAAAAACTCAAAATGTAGGTTTAAAATTGTGTTTTTTAAAGAAAAATTAACATTTTTTATTGTTTTTTCCTGTTATTGGTGTTAGGAAACACAATAACGGTGCAGATTTTTTCGCTTGGTAACAGCAACAAAGGTCAAAAAGTTATCAGATAATAGTTTTTTGTTGTATCAATCAAAAAAAAAAAATATCTTTGCATTATACAAATTACAAAAAAAATTAGAAATTATTATGAAAAAACAATTTTATTTTATTTCCCTACTTTTTATTTTCACCATTTTTTATAATCATTTTGTTTTTTCTCAAAAAATAGAATTTGATAAAAAGAAAAAAGAAATAAAAGTAGATAACATTGTGGTAGGAAAAATAGAAATCTTGACCGAAAATTCTATTGATAAATTGGGCGTATTAGGCGATAATACCGTTTATAGTATCAAAGACCTCACAGGTAAAGAAATTATTTTGGCAAAAACCACCAGCAAACTTATAGGATTAGGGGATTATGGAGGAACAACCGAATATCTTTTTAGAGATTCAGGAAAAACCGCATACACCAACGCATACAGCCAAAAAACAATCGCAAAAGAACTTGTGAACTTTGGAGTTCTTACCAAAGAAGGTTATAAAGAAGAAGGTGAAAAAAAACTTTTGCTACTATTTTCAAAAAAACCACAAGAAATTGCTAATAATAACCCACAAGAAATTACGACAACTATTATTACCCAAAATACCAGCCAAACACAAATATTGGAAAGGGATAGAAATGCAGATATTCACGTAATGGGTGATGAAATATCGCAAGACCTTGTGGAAATTGGTAAAATCACAGATTCAAATGATGCCATAGTAGGAGAAGTCTATAAAGTTTTTAATCACCAAAATATCCAAATCGCAGAAGCTACTTGTGAATTTATGGGTAAAAATGTAAAAATAGTTACTTTCAAAGATAACAAAATATATTCTTTCAAAAAGAAAGGCATTTCAGATGAAGATACCAAAGAACAAATTTCGCAATATCTCAATACACGATATTATTGGTAAAAAATTAGGTTTTCTGATAATTTTTATAGAAGACTGCTGTAGTACACACTTTTAGTGTGTGTAAACATAGTTAAAAGTGCCTTTGATAAATACACACACTAAAAATGTGTGCTACAAAATATTGTTTCCCTTTTTTCCTAAAAATTGTCAGATAACCAAAATTTATCTTTGAAACAACGAAAATAATTGAATACTTTTATCAGGATTAACACAAATAAGTTTATAACTATTACCAATATTTCCAAATTCCAAATGATAAATAATGTCTTTTTGGGCAGGAAAAGAAACTTTTACATATTTTTTTATATCATTTTCATCACTTCTTTTTATAATGTTAAGCAATACGCCTTTTGGGTATTTTGCGGAATAATAATAAATTTTTTCTGGAAAATTTAAAAATTCGCCCATCAAATCTATAATTTCCATTGATTTATCTTCATTTATATACACATAAAAATTATCACGAAAATTAGGAAGGCAAATAGGCTCACTCCATACAAAAAATCGTATGGAATTATCTGCAGACAACCACGATAAAATTGCACCTTTTGCGTGTGATTCTATTTTATGTAGTTCTTTTTGGTTTGGAAATTTTATGGTGTAACTGTTTTTTTTATTTTCAACTACTTCTAATTTGATGATTTTATTTGATTTTTGGTCTTGATAAGCAAAAGTTTTTTTAGCTTCATCAAAATATAAAATCTCATTATTTGTGTCCAAAGTGTCTTTTTTGAAAATATACTTTATGCCATAATAAATTTCATTTTGACTGAATAATTGATGAGAAAAAAACAAAAACATTAAAAATAAAATATTTTTTAGCATAAAATTAAATTTTGTGGGAAAAATGAAAAAAATAATTGTGTCATTCTGAAAGAACAGCCAAACAGCCAGATTCCTACGGAATGACACATAAGATATTATTTTTTACTTTTATCTGCATTTTTAAACTCCATTTTCAAAAATTTGGCAGTGTAGCTTTCTTTATTCAAAATAAGTTGTTCAGGTGTGCCTTCAAATAAGATTTTTCCGCCTTTGTCGCCTCCTTCTTTGCCCATATCTACAATGTGGTCAGCAACTTTTATCACGTCCATATTGTGTTCTATGATGAGCATTGTATTTCCTTTATCCACAAGTTTCTGCAAAACGCCCAAAAGCACATTTATATCCTCAAAATGTAATCCTGTGGTAGGTTCATCAAGAATATAAAACGTTTTTCCTGTGTCTTTGCGTGATAATTCGGTGGCAAGTTTGATGCGTTGTGCCTCTCCGCCTGACAACGAAGTAGATGATTGCCCAAGCGTGATATAACCCAAACCTACTTCTTTCAAGGTTTCAATTTTACGTTTAATAAGCGGTTGATTTTCAAAAAAAACCACTGCTTGATTAACTGTCATATCCAAAATATCAGAAATGGATTTATTTTTAAATCTTACCTCCAAAGTTTCCCTGTTATAACGTTTTCCTTTGCAACTTTGACATTCTACATACACATCAGGCAAAAATTCCATTTCTATCAATTTCATTCCACCGCCTTGACATTCTTCGCATCTTCCCCCTTTTACATTAAAAGAAAAACGCCCTGTTTTGTAACCTCTGATTTTTGCTTCTGGTAATTGTGAAAATAAATTACGAATTTCTGTAAAAAATCCTACATACGTAGAAGGATTTGAGCGTGGGGTTCTGCCAATGGGCGACTGGTCAACTTCTATTACTTTGTCAATATGTTCCAATCCTTCAATGCTGTCGTAAGGAAGTGGAAGTTTTTTAGCCCTAAAAAAATATCGGTTTAAAATTGGATAAAGTGTATTGTGAATAAGCGAAGATTTACCGCTTCCTGACACCCCTGTAACACAAATCATTTTTCCTAATGGCAAATGAAGTGTAACATTTTTTAGGTTGTGTCCTGTTGCCCCTTTTATGGTAAGCGTATTTCCAGAGCCTTTTCTGCGTTCTGTTGGGATACTAATTTCCTTTTTTCCATTGAGATATTGAGCAGTTAAAGTGTCTTGTTTCAAAACCTCCTTTGGCGTTCCAATGGCAACCACTTTACCACCGTGTATGCCTGCACCTTTTCCTATATCAATGAGGCAATCCGCTTCTAACATCATATCTTTGTCGTGTTCTACCACCAAAACCGAATTACCCAAATCTCTAAGATTTTGCAAAGATTTTATGAGTTTTTCGTTATCTCTTGCGTGTAATCCTATGCTTGGCTCGTCCAAAATATACAAAACCCCTGTTAATTGTGTTCCTATTTGTGTAGCAAGACGTATTCTTTGGGTTTCACCGCCTGAAAGTGTGCGTAATTGGCGAGAAAGCGAAAGATAATCAAGTCCAATTTCTAAAATAAGGTCTAATCTTTGGCGAATTTCTTTTAAAATTGGCGTTGCGATTGCCTGTTGGCGTGTATCAAATGTTTTTTCGGTTTCATCAAGCCAAATTTTAAGATTTTTGAGGTTTAATAAGGAAACATTATAAATATTTTTTTTATTTTCTTCCCCTAAGAAAAAATGTAGGCTTTCTTTTTTGAGTTTTGCACCATTGCAATCAGGGCAGATTTTGGTTTCAATGAAATCTTCTATCAAATTTTGGGCTTTTTCTGAATCGTGGTCTTGGTGTCTTTTCAAATAATTGATAATTCCCTCAAATTGTGTGTTGTACGCTTGTTTGTAACGGTCTTTTTTTACGGTTAAAGGTTTTGTAGAACCGTGAAAAAGCTCTTGATAAAGTTCTTCTGGGAATTTTTTAATGGGTGTTGTAAGGCTTAATTTATATTGTTTTAAAAGTGCCTCTAATTGAAAAAAAATCCAAGTTTCTTTGTATTCGCCCAACGGTGCAATGCCTCCTCTGCTAATGCTGAGGTCTTTGTCAGGAATAATGCTTGTTTCGGAAATATCTTCTATATGCCCCAAACCTTGACAAGTGGGACACCAACCCGCAGGCGAATTGAAAGAAAATGAATTAGGAGCAGGTTCGTCATAAGATATGCCTGTGGTAGGGCAAGCCATCACTTTGGAATAGGTAAAATACGCATTTTCATATATTAGACCAATAAAACCTTCGCCATATTTCATAGCGGTTTCTACTGATTTTGTAAGGCGATGAATATCCTCATACGTTGGAATTATTCTATCAATTACCAACTCAATATTATGAATTTTATAACGGTCAAGCGTTGGGGTGTTTTCTATGTCAATAATTTCTTCATTTACACGCATTTTGGTAAAACCCATTTTGCGGTATTGTGCAAATATTTCTTTGTGATTTCCTTTTCTGCTTTTGATGATAGGGGAGAGGATAACTACTTTTTTATTTTCGTATTTTTTTAAAATTTCATCAATAATTTGTTCTTGTGATTGTTTAGCCATTTTTTCGCCTGTGTTGTACGAATAGGGTATAGCTGCACGTGCATACAAAAGACGCAAAAAATCGTAAAGTTCGGTGGTTGTACCTACGGTACTGCGTGGATTGCGTGTTGTGGTTTTTTGTTCAATGGAAATTACAGGACTAAGCCCATTGATTTTGTCCACGTCAGGGCGTTGCATATCGCCCAAAAAACTACGTGCATACGAAGAAAAACTTTCCATATACCTGCGTTGTCCTTCTGCGTAAATGGTATCAAATGTAAGCGAGGATTTTCCGCTACCAGACACGCCTGTAATAACGACAAGTTGGTGGCGAGGAATTTTGATGTCTATATTTTTGAGGTTGTGTTCCCTTGCTCCGTATATTTCTATAAAATCTTGTGTTGTTTCTGTTTTATTTTCAGCTTCTTTTGTGTTATTTTTATCGTTTTTTTGATTTGTTTTCATTTTTTAGAATTTTATGATAAATAAAGATACAAAAATAAAATTTTTTAAACAAAAAACACATAAAATAAATTAAAATTCATAAGCAAAATGTTATATGTGTTGTTTGTTGGATTTGCGAATAAATTAATTTTTAATAAAAACCTTAATTTTTCACTTCTATTTTTTGATTGACTCTTTCATTTTCTTCTGCTTTCCATTGGGCTTTTTGCCTCAAAAGTTCTGCTAAATCTTCATCACCTTTATCTGCAACTTGTTTTGCATAATCACGCAAATCTTCTGCTCTTTTGATAAGATTTGCAATACGCATATCATAATATTCTTGTCGTGTCATAGTAATTTATTGTTTAAATGTTAGAAATTTCACAATTTACTATAAAAAAAATGCGGTTATATTCACCATTTAAAATTCAACATTTTTTCCGTGTGTGTGGCTTACCAAAAAATTTCGTAAAATTTTGGAATTTTTGCCTGACCAAATCAGCAATTCAGATAAAAAATTATTACCAAAAAAACTTTGTAAAAAACGTCCCCATTGTAGGCGAAATTTAAAATTTTTGTTCCAAATTTTGGTATAATTTTCAAACATTTCAGTTTCTGAAATTTCATTTTTAAGACGTTTTATAATTTCTGTGCTTATCAATTTCGCACTATGCACTGCCATTGCCATACCATTGCCACAAAGCGGTGCAATCATACCTGCGGAATCTCCTGCCATTAGCACGCCTTGTGCTTGTGTGCTTTTGGTCGCAAAAGAAACTTCATTGATAACTTTTGGTTTTTCCCAAATAAAATTTCCTTTTTCAAAAATTTCTTTTAAATATACATTTTTCCACAAAATATTTTTTTCCATTTCTGGAATATTTCCAAATTTTTGTAAATTATTTCTTGTAGTAAGATAGCACATACAAAAAACATCATTTTCTACACGTGAGATGCCACAATAACCATTTTGAAAATTGTGTAACGCAATTACATTATCCTCTTGGAGTTTTTGGTCAAATTTCAAGTGATATTTTACCCCAATATAAGGCGATTTTTTTTGAAAAAAATCTCTTTTCATTTGTGCATCTAAATTACTTCTTTTTCCAAAAGCTCCTAACACAATTTTCCCCAAAAAAGGCATTTTTTCGTCAGTAAATACTGCTTTTGTGTTATTTTCTTGGGTTGTGATTTCCCTCACAGTTTGATTTGTAAATACTTCTACGCCTTGTTTTTGGGCATATTGCATAAGTTCCAAATCCAGCGTATAACGACTTATTCCAAAACCGCCCAAAGGCAGAGGCATTTTAAGCAAATTACCGCTTGGAGCTGATAATTGAAATTGTGTCAAAGCAACTGCACCGTGTTCAAATGGGTCAAAACCTAATTTTTGCCAAAAAGGCAAAATTTCATTTGATATATATTCCCCACAAACTTTGTGCTGTGGATAATCATTTTTTTCAATAATCGCCACTTTAAACCCTTCTTTTGCCAAAATAATACTCGCAGTTAAGCCTGCTAATCCGCCACCTACGCAAATAAGGTCATACATATTTAATTATGAATTAGGAATTATGAATTATGAATGAAACAGCCAAATACAATTTAATGTTGAATGGTAAATGGTAAATGATAAATGTTGAATGGTAAATGGTGAATGGTAAATGAAACAGCCAAATACATTTTTTAACAAAATTATCATAAAAATTTCAAAAAAAGCTAATTTTGGTCAATAAAACAATTATCTTAAAATAATTATCCCAAAACAATCATTAAAATTTTAAAACAAAAAAAAACGTCTAAAATTTTTTATTTTTAATGTATTTTTTTATTTTTGAAACCAATAAAAATTTTTGTGATTATATTGCATAATTTTTTAGCTAAGTTTGTATTTTACATTTGACTTTTACATTAGAAAAATAAACGTTTTTATGAATGAAATCCTTTTAGAATTGGCACTTAGTTGCCAAAAAGGAAAAAATATTGAGGATAATATATACAATGTTATACAGATTTTGGTTAAAAAACTTCCCCTAAGTTATTTTGGACTTTGGGCTAAAAACGCCTATCTTTCCAAAAAAAATAATAAAAATATATACAGAAATTACACTTTTTTGACAGGTAATGTAGATTATCGCCTCAAAAATGAACAAATAACCTTACCTGAAAATATCACAGATTATTTTAAAAGCGAAAATAGTTATGTCGTAGTTACAAGAGAAAATCCTGATTTTACAATGTTTTTTGAAAGAAATAATGCACCTGCTATGATAATATTTGTGATGGGAAAGCATTTATTTTTTAAAATTTTGTTGGAACATACTTTGCAATCAGAACACAAAACTTTTCTTACTGAAATAAATCCCATTATTAAAATATGGAAAAATACGCTCAAAAAACACATCAAATTAGAAATTTTACAAAAAGAAAATGAAATCGTAAAACAACAAAACCAAAAAATTATTCAAAAAATACGTGGTTATGTAGATAATCACAAAAAAAAGACAGTCATTGAAGATGAAAATGCTGAAAAAATGGCTGATGCTACAAAAATTGAACATATTGAAGAAATTACAAATTTGTATATCAAAGGCAATCCACCTCAAAACCTTATTCCTTCAAATATTAACCTCAAAAAAAATAATTTTTTACAAGATGAAAAAACACACGACGAAAATATTATTATAGAAAAAAATAAAATGCTCCAAAAATTTTTATTTGAAGAAAAACAAAATAAAATTTTTGAGCTGTGGCTTACACAACTCCAAGACCCTTTGTGTGTAGTGGATTGTAAAGGCAATATTTTATTTGTCAATAATAAAGCAACTGATTTTTTTGGGCATACTTTGGAATATGTTTTATATAAAAATATTACCGAATTAAGCACCACTTTTAAAAATCAAACAGAATGGAATATTTTTTCTGATTATTTACAAAAAAAGAAAACCGTACTTTATGAAACTGTGCATATTACCCCAAAAGGAAGAATTTATCCTCTGGAAGTATATGCACAATATATTGACCTTAACCTAAATATTACACCAGACCAAAACCAAATAAATTTAGAATATTTTAAAGGAAATAATCCTTTTGAAAATAATGAATTTATTATTTTTACAGGAAAAGATATTACAGACCGCCAAACCGCCCAAAATATTATCCTCAAAAAACAAATCCAACTTAGTGCATTCATCAACACTGCTCCTGTTTCGGTGGTGATGTTTGACAAAAACTTTAATTATGTGCTTGCTACCGAAAAATGGATTGTAGAAAATGGACTTGCTGAATACAATATTGTAGGAAAACCTTACCAAGAAATTTGCATCAATTATCCTGCACATTGGTTTGAAATCCTTAAAAAATGTCTTAAAGATGGTGTTGCAGAAAAAAGAAAACAAGAAAGAATGATTTTTGGAAAACCCAATAACGAAGATGCTGAAATAAAATGGGTAAATTGGGAATTTAAACCTTGGTACAATAATGAAAAAAGTATTCAAGGGGTTATTATGCTTATTGAGGATATTACCCAACGCAAATACGAGGCTGATATGCTCAAATTTGCCAAACAAAAAGCAGAAGAAGCAAGCCAAGCAAAACACCTTTTTCTGGCAAATGTAAGCCACGAAATACGCACTCCACTGCACGTAATGGGTGGAATGATTCAACTTATTCAAAAAACAGAACTTAATAATTACCAAAATCAATACATTTCTACCATAAAATCCGCTTTGGATAATTTGTTGGTGATTGTAAATGATATTTTGGATATGTCCAAAATAGAAGCAGGAAAAATTACCTTAGAAAATGTAGGATTTAATCTCCAAAACGTAATTTATCATCTTTGCTCTTTATTAAAACATCGTGCAGAAGAAAAAGGTGTAGGACTTTTTTATGAAGTTGATAAAAAAATTGCAAGTGTGCTTTTGGGCGACCCTGTAAGACTTAACCAAATCCTAATGAATTTTGTAAATAATGCCATAAAATTCACCAATAAAGGCACTGTTGAGATAGAATGTCAATTATTAGGAAATTTTTTGAATGAAAATAACATTCCTACACAAAAGATTATTTTTAGAATAATTGACACAGGAAAAGGCATTGCAGAAAATAAATTACAACAAATTTTTGAAAAATTTACACAAGAAGATAATTCTATCAATCGTGAATATGGTGGAACAGGGCTTGGGCTTTCTATTGCCAAAAACCTTGCTGAACTTATGGGTGGAAAAATTCAAGTGCAAAGCAAAAGAAGTATTGGCACTACTTTTTGGTTTGAATTGGAATTTCCTATTGGGAATGAAACCCAAATACCACAAAAAATAAAAATTGATACTTCACTAAATCAACTTAAAGATATGAAAGTTTTACTCGCAGAAGACCACGACATAAACCGCTTCCTTGCTACCACAATTTTACAAAATTGGGGCGTAAAGGTTGATGTGGCTGAAAATGGACGTGAAGCAGTGGATAAAGTAGCCCAAAATCAATACGAAAATCAATATGATGTAGTGCTAATGGATATCCAAATGCCTATTATGGGAGGTATTGAGGCTACACGTATTATCAGGCAACAACTCAAAAGTGATGTGCCAATTATTGCACTTACCGCTCACGCTTTCAAAGGCGAAAGAGAAAGGTATATTTCAGCAGGAATGAATGATTATGTTTCAAAACCTTTTGAAGCTGACGAACTTTATACTGCGATTTTGCATTTTCGCAAACCAACTGCACAAGCATCTGCACCTTCTAATACAAAATATGATGCTATTTTAGAAAATAATAATTTACCAAATAATATTTCTGAAACCACAAATTCAGAAACCGAAACCACAAATCCACAAAATAATTTGGAAGAAAATTTACAAATACAAAACCCAAAAATTGATAATATTCAAGATATGAACAAAGATGAATATGCTTTTGACCTTGATGTGCTTAGAAAAGCCTTAAATTATGATGAACCAATGACCCAAAAAATGTTGGATATGTTTGTGGAAAAAACCCCAAAAACCATAGAAGAACTCCAACAAAACCTTCAACAACACAACAGAGAGCAAGTAAAAGCCATTTCGCACAAATTAAAATCTTCTTTTAAATTATTGGGTATGACTTCTCTTGCGGATATTGCCTTATTTTTAGAACTCAATGCTCCACAAATTGACCTTGCAACTTTACAAGATAATGTAAAGAAACTTGTGCATATATTTGAGGTAATTGTGGATAAAATCTCAAATAAAAAATAATTATATATGCAAACAAATGAAAAACAACTTATCACCGAAGATTGGTGTTGGCAAGTATTTTTTGATACAAATAATCAAATGTTGGAAGCAACTTGGTTGGAACAAGCACAATTACAACACGAAGAATTTAAAAAATATCTTGAAAATTGGTGTGTTTTTGTAGAAACCTACAAACCAAAATGCTTTTTTGTGGATTCTCGTAAAGGACACGTCATTATGACTCCTGATATTCAAGAATGGCACGACACTATTATCATTCCTCGCTACATCAATGCAGGTGTTAAAAAAATTGCTTTTATTTTGTCAGAAGATATTTTTGAGGCACTTTCTGTGCAACAATCATTTGAAGAAAAAAATGCTAATTCTAATCTTCAAACCAATTTTTTTGATAATGTAGAAGATGCAAAAGAATGGTTGTGTTTAGATGTATAAAAAAAGTGGATTTTTTGCGAAATGATTGTAATGGTTGCATAATAATTTTTATGGAAAAACGATATTTTGTAGAACACACTTTTAGTGTGTTCCTAAAACTAAAACACACTAAAAGTGTGTTCTACAAATTCCTAATTCCTAATTCCCAATTCCCTAATTCTCTCATAATGTTCTTCATATTGCGGAAGAATATTTGCAATTTCAAAACGTTTTGCCTGTTTGAGGGCATTTTTGCGGAAAATAGGGAGATTTTCGTCTTTTAATAAAAACAATGTATTTTTTACCATATCTTTTACATCACCTATTTCTGAAATAAAACCTGTTTCGCCATTGATATTTAATTCAGGTATTCCACCAGCATTAGACGAAATAACAGGCACCTCGCAAGCCATTGCCTCCAACGCAGCAAGCCCAAAACTTTCGCTTTCGGAAGGCATCAAAAACACATCAGCAATAGAAAGCACCTCTTCCACAGCATCTAATTTTCCCAAAAAACGAACATCATCTTGCAATCCATAATCCCTACAAAGTTTTTCTATATAAACCTGTTCAGGCCCATCACCCACCAAAAGCAATTTTGATTTAGTGGTTTTGCGAACTTCGCTAAAAATTTCAACTACATCCTGAATGCGTTTTACCTTGCGAAAATTAGAAGTATGTACTAATAATTTTTCATTATTTGGACAAATTGCGGTTTTAAAATGATTTTTTTCTAATTTTTTAAATCTTTCCAAATCAATAAAATTAGGAATAACTTGGATTTCTTTTTCCACCTGAAAAAGATTACAAGTATCATTTTTTAGGCTTTCCGACACCGTTGTAACACCATCAGATTCATTGATACTGAATGTTACCACAGGCTCAAAAGAGGCATCTTTACCCACCAGCGTAATATCTGTACCGTGCAGTGTGGTTACAACAGGCAAATAAATCCCCTTTTTCTTTAAGATTTGTTTTGCCATATAACCCGCAGAAGCGTGAGGAATGGCATAATGCACGTGAAGAAGGTCAAGTTTTTCCTGTAAAACTACCTCTACAATTCTACTCGCCAATGCAAGTTCGTAAGGCGGTGATTGAAAAAGCGGATAATTAGGCACATAAACTGCGTGAAAAAAAAGATTTTCATTCAAAAAATTGAGCCTTACAGGTTGCGAATATGTAATAAAATGAATTTGATGCCCTTTTTGAGCAAGAGCTTTGCCCAATTCGGTTGCTACTACGCCACTTCCTCCATACGTTGGATAACAAACTATGCCTATTTTCACAAAGATTTTATTGTTTTTTTTGGTTTCTGTTTTTAATTTTTTTCTAATTTAAAAAAAAATTATTTTCTAAAAACAAAAACACTTTTTTTGGATAGATAGTTTTTTATTTTCTTTGAAAAAATTTAAAAAGCACGATTTTAACGTTTTTTTAGGAGAATGATAAAAGTAATTAAGAATTAGGAATTAAGAATTGGGAATTAGGAATTTATATCTATTTTCTTTTAATTATCCAAATTTTATTCTAAAAACTTTTAAAAAACCTTTAAATTTTGTATTTTAATCCTAAAAATTATGCTCTTATTTGGTTGTTTCATTCTTAATTCCTAATTCTTAATTCCCAATTTAACATTGAATTACCCCTACATTATAACGTTTTTTGATAGGTTTGTGATTTGCCATTGCGATACCTTCCGAAATAATTTGGCGAGTATCCAAAGGCGAAATAATGCCATCAGTCCAAAGCCTTGCACCTGCATACATAGGCGAAAGCTGGCTTTCGTAGCGTTCTGTAATTTCTTTTAATAAATTTGCTTCTTCTTCTGGTGTGATTTCTTGCCCTTTTGCTTTGCGTGAAGCGGTTTGAATTTGAAGTAAAGTTTTGGAAGCTGAGGCACCGCTCATTACTGCAATGCGACCTGTGTGCCACGAATAAATCAGTTGTGGATTGTATGCTTTGCCACACATTGCATAATTACCAGCTCCATAAGAATTTCCTACAATAAACGTGAATTTAGGCACAACCGAATTAGCCATTGCACTTACCATTTTGGCACCATCTTTTATAATTCCACCGTGTTCTGACCTTGAACCTACCATAAAACCTGTAACATCATGGAGAAAAATCAAGGGAATTTTTTGTTGATTGCAAAGCATAATAAACCTCGCTGCTTTATCCGCAGAATCTGAATAAATTACGCCTCCCATTTGCATTTCGCCTTTTTTGGATTTAACAATTTTGCGTTCATTTGCCACAATTCCAACCGCCCAACCGTCAATTCTTGCCCTTGCACATACGATAGTTTGCCCATATTTTTCTTTATAAATATCAAGTTCTGAATTATCTACAATTCTTTTTAATAATTCTACCATACTATAAGGTTTGGTACGGTCAATGGGTAGAATATCAAGTAATTCTTCAGGATTTTCTTTGGGAGGTTGTGGTGCAATGCGGTCAAAACCAGCTTTTTTATTTTCGCCAAATCTTGAAAAAATACGTTTTACTTCATCTAAGGCACTTTTATCATCAGGATATTTATTATCAGTTACGCCTGAAATTTCGCATTGGGTAACTGCACCGCCAAGCGTTTCAGCATCTACATCTTCACCAATAGAAGCCTTCACGAGATAAGGGCCTGCCAAAAAAATTGAACCTGTGCCTTCCACAATCATTGCTTCGTCAGACATAATAGGCAAATATGCCCCACCAGCCACACAACTTCCCATAATAACTGATATTTGTGGAATACCTTTGGCTGACATTTGGGCATTATTATAAAACATTCGTCCAAAATGTTCTTTATCTGCAAAAATATCTGCCTGTAAAGGCAAATAAATACCTGCACTATCCACCAAATAAATAATTGGCAGATGATTTTCCATCGCAATTTCTTGCAATCTTAGGTTTTTTTTGCCTGTAATGGGATACCACGCACCAGATTTTACGGTTGCATCATTTGCCACAATAATACACTGCCTACCGCTCACGTGTCCAATGCCTGCAACTACGCCACCAGCAGGACAACCGCCATCTTCGGGGTACATTTCATAACCAGCCCAAATGCCAACTTCTGTAAAAGGGGAATTTTCGTCAATAAGATAATTTATGCGTTCTCTTGCGGTAAGTTTGCCTTTTTTGCGTTCTTTTTCTTGTTTGTCAAGACCACCGCCTTGTTTTATTTTTTCAATTTTTTGATAAAGTTCATTTAAAGCCTCTTGGTGTGCTTTTTTGTTTTCTGAAATGATATTTTCCACGATTTTATGAGATAGTTTTTTTTATAAAGATTTTGTTTTTTTCTAAAAAGAATTAAAATTTTTCCAAAAATAATACAATTTTTATTAAAAAAAGTTGGTTTTTTGATAATTTTTGTGGTAATTCTTGAAAGAAATCCTTATAAAGTTCCCCCCTTTGGGGGTTAGGGGCGATTGTTTCTAAAAAAATGCCAAATTTTATTATTTTTTTAGTAATTTTTTTTACGCAAAAAATAAATTTTATTAAAAATATAGACGATTTCAACGCTTGGAGGATTTAAAACCCTCCAAGCGTTTGGACGGAGAAACAGAAACAATCGCCTCTGCCTTTGGGGGTTATGAGGTTTTTTTCTTCAAATACATATACATTGCAGGAATGACATACAACGTAAGCAACAACGAAAAAAACAATCCGCCCACAATCACAACGCCCAAAGGAATACGACTTTGTGCCCCAGCACCCAACGCTAAGGCAATAGGCATTGCCCCCAAAATAGTCGCAAGTGAAGTCATCAAAATAGGTCTTAGACGTGCAACTGCACTTTCTAAAATTGCATTATATTTGTCTAAATGCTCATTTTCACGTTTTTGGTTTGCAAATTCTACTATCATAATACCATTTTTTGTAACCAAACCAATGAGCATTATCATACCAATTTGCGAAAAAATATTCAAGGTTTGCCCATAAATCCACAAAGAAAATAATGCCCCTGCAAGAGCCAAAGGCACCGTAAAAAGTATAATAAATGGGTCTCTAAAACTTTCAAATTGGGCGGAAAGTATCAAATAAATTAACACCAACGCCAAAATAAACGCAAAAGAGGTATTGCTTGCACTTTCTGCAAAATCACGTGAAGTGCCTGAAAGGTCAGTATTAAAACTTTCATCTAAGAGTTTTTTGGCAATTTTTCGCATAGTTTCTATGCCTTCGCCTAATGTTTTGCCTGGTACAAGGCTTGCACTAATCGTTGCAGATTTAAACCTATTAAAATGAAATAATTGCGGTGGATTGCTCACTTCCTGCATTTTTACCACATTGTCAAGTTGTATCATTTCGCCTCGTGCATTGCGTACATAAAAGGATTTTAAATCCAAAGGCTCATCTCGGTTGTTTCTATCTACTTGTGCAATAACTTGGTATTGTTTGCCATTCATTATAAAATAGCCCAATCTTCTGCCACTTAATGCAAGTTGTAAAGTATTGTTAATATCCAACACCGAAATACCCAATTCTGTAGCTTTTAGGCGGTCAATGGTGATTTCTAATTCAGGTTTATTAAATTTCAAATTGCCATCAACATTTCCAAAAGTACCACTTTTGCGTGCTTCTTCCAAGAATTTTGGTAAAACGCTTTGTAGTTTTTTAAAATCTAAATTTTGAATAACAAACTGCACAGGCAACTGAAAACCTGCGGAAAGACTTGTAGAAATGGTTTGTTCTTGATTGGGAAAAATACGAGCCTCTGGATAACGCTTGAATATTCTGGTTAATTTATCATATACTTTTTGTTGGCTTAATTCTCTATCTTCTGGGTCTTTTAACACCAAATTGATAAAACCGCTATTGCTATTGCCCACACCACCAAAACCTGGTGCTGCTGCACTAAATGTCATTCTTTGCTCTGGAATACTGTCTAATACGGTTTGTGTGAGGCGTACAATGAGTTTTTCCATATAATCATAATCTGTGCCTTCTGGTGCAGTAACAGGAGTACGAATAACGCTTCTGTCTTCCAAAGGTGCAAGTTCGGATTTTAGGCTACTTCCTGCAAAATAAATCATTCCAAAACAACCCAAAACCATTACCCAAGCAACCCATTTTATTTTTAGAAAAAAGATTAAACTATTTTTATAACCATTGTCCAAACCCCTAAAAAATGGCTCTGTAACACGATAAAACCAAGAACGTTTTGTGTGGTCGCCTCCAAGATATACATTCAAAACAGGCGTAAGTGTCAAAGAAACAAACGCAGAAATCAACACCGCACCAGCTACCACAATCCCAAATTCCCTAAATAATCGCCCTGTAAATCCTTGTAAAAAAATCACAGGAATAAAAACAACTGCAAGTGTAATAGAGGTAGAAATTACCGCAAAAAATATTTCTTTTGAACCTTCTATTGTAGCGTCCCATTTTGATTTTCCCTCTTCTATTTTTTTAAAAATATTTTCTGTAACCACAATTCCGTCATCTACTACCAAGCCTGTTGCAAGCACAATAC
>JAAFIN010000248.1 GCA_013297825.1 Cytophagales bacterium | reverse complement strand
GGTTTGAAAATTTTTTGTTTGCAAGGGCAGAATTTGGTCAGGAAAATTCTTTTGTAACTGAAGATTTTTTGCTTTTACATTCTTTACCTGATGAAGATGATGCAATAATTTATCACAAAACACTCAATGAAATTCACCAAAATACCACCCAAAAAGGTTTGGATATTATCTACCAAACACTCCAAAAGTTTGGGGAACGCATTACGCTTATTTTGGCGATTGTGCCATATATTCGTCCTCAATTATTGGATATTTTTTTTCATCAAAACGAATTTAACCGTGATTTTACAGAATTTGGAGGTATAAAAGGCACACAACACAAAGGTTTTTTGCCAACAGGCGAAACGTTGATGTATCTTTTGGCTGGGCATAATTTGGAATTAAGATTTTTTTTCCAACAGATTTTTGAACAAGACAATTATTTATATAAAAGAAACATCATAAAATTAGAACAACAAAATTCTAATGAGCCTTTTCTGTGCGGTCAAATGGTTATTTCGCCTGAATATCTCCAAATTCTTACCACAGGAAAACCCTATACACCACAATACAGCCAACAATTTCCTGCAACTCGTATTACAACTGACTTAGAATGGGACGATTTGGTGTTAGATTATCACACCCAACAAGAGATTTATGAAGTGCGTACTTGGATAAAACATTATAAAAATCTAATGGAAGACAAAAAATGGGGCAAAGAAGTAAAAGGTTATAAATGTCTTTTTTATGGCGAATCTGGCACAGGAAAAACACTCACAACAAAACTTTTGGGAAAGGATATTGGTGCAGAAGTGTATAGAATTGATTTATCAAAAGTTGTTTCAAAATTTGTAGGGGAAACCGAAAAAAACCTAAGCCACGTATTTGATGTAGCGGAATATCGTAATTGGATATTGTTTTTTGATGAAGGTGATGCACTTTTTGGCAAACGCTCTGAAAGTAAATCTTCTAATGACCGATACGCCAATCAAGAAACTGCGTATTTGTTGCAAAGAATAGAAGAATATACAGGAATTTTATTATTGGCAACCAATATAAAAACCAATTTGGACAAGGCTTTTATGCGTAGGTTTCAATCAGAAGTATATTTTGGTATTCCTAACGAAAGTTCTCGCCTTTTGCTTTGGCAAAAATCTTTTGGGGAAAAATATAAATTTGACCCAAAAATTAATCTTTATGAAACTGCCAAACGCTACGAAATGTCAGGTGCTAATATCAAAAATGTAGCTCTTTATTGTATCATTATGGAAAAAGACCGCAAAGATAATTTTATTCATTATGAAGATTTTAAAGATGGACTTCGCAAACAATTAGCAAAAGATGGGAAAATGCTTTGAGAATTAGGAATTAGAAATTAAGAATTAAGAATTAAGAATTAAGAATTAGTTGAGAGGAAAGTATTTTTAAAAAAAAATGTTGTGATAAAGTCTAAAATTCCATTTCTTTGCAGAAAAAACAATAAAAAAATGGACATTTTTCAAATTATCAACGAGCTTGGCGAACACAGAGAAGATTATTATAATTCGGTTTCGCCTCCCATTTTTCAAACTGCTATGTTTTCCTCCAAAACGGTGGAAGATATGCGAAAACTCATAGCAAATGAATCTGATGAGCCTTTTTATACAAGAGGCGTAAATCCAACCGTAAAAATGCTTTGCGAAAAATTAGCGTCTTTGGAACACGCTGAAGAATCACTTGTGTTTGCGAGTGGAAGTGCTGCGTGTAGTGCAGGAATTATGTCGCAAGTAAAAGCAGGCGACCACATTGTTTGTGTGCAAAAACCTTATAGTTGGACAAAAAAACTACTTACAGAATATTTACCGCGCTTTAACGTAAGCACTACATTTGTAGATGGCACAAAAGAAAGTAATTTTTTGGAAGCAATACAACCAAATACACGACTTTTTGTGTTAGAAAGCCCTAATTCTTGGACTTTTGAATTACAAAATATCCCTGAAATCGTAAAAATTGCCAAAAAACACCACATAAAAACCTTTGTAGATAATAGTTTTGCCTCTCCATTGTGCCAAAATCCCATTACTTGGGACGTGGATTTGGTCGCACATTCTGCTACAAAGTATATTTCAGGGCATAGCGACACCGTTGCAGGCGTGTTGTGTGGAAGTAGAGAAGAAATGAAAAAGGTATTTGCAGGAGAATTTATGACACTTGGAGCAATAATTTCGCCTTTTAATGCGTGGTTACTTTTGCGTGGATTGCGTACACTGCCTTTGCGTATGGAAAGGATAGGAATTACGACTGAAAAAGTCATCAATTACCTTGAAAATCACCCAAAAGTAGATAAAATCTTTTATCCTTTTCATCATTCGCACCCACAATACACATTAGCAAATGAAATGATGACAGGAAAAACAGGACAATTTACCATAAAATTTCACGCAAAATCTGTAAAAGATATGGAAAATATGTGCAATTCTTTCAAAAGATTTTTGCTTGCTGCGTCTTGGGGTGGTTATGAAAGTTTGGCGTTTCCTGCGTGTATATTTGCGACTTCTGAAAACTATCAAAGTGCTGATTTTACATTTGATATGGTGCGTTTTTGCACAGGATTGGAAGATGCAGAGGTTATCATTGCGGATTTGGAGCAGGCAATGGAAAAGTTATAAAATATTTTTTTGTATAATAAAAAATAATTTTTTATAAAAAATTATTAAAAAATATAGTTATCTGACAATTTTTGTGGAACACCTTTTTTGTTTAGATGTCATTCTGAAAGAATGATAAATTCATTTTTTTTCCACAAAAATTGTCAAATAACAAAAAAATAATAAGATTATTTTTTTAAAAAGAAATCTTTTTTCCAATAGAACACAATAGCATTAGTTTTATTTGGTTTTATTTTCTTCAAAAGTTGCAAGCACACGTTTCATTTGTGCCAAATGCCTTAAATTGTGTCTACATTCCACTTCATAATAATCACCCAAATTAAAAGAAACCAATGAAGTGATAGAAGTACGAATTTTGACTTTATTCAGGTTAATTTCTTCAGATTTTTTGATAAAACTTTGTACTTCTTGCAAATAAGCAATATATTTATTTATTATTTCATAATTAAAATTACTTTTTTGAGGATTTTCTTTTTTGGAAGGGTCAAGAAAATACGCAGTAGGAAATTTTTGTTTGGTGTTAGGACTCACAATATACATATATGCACGTCCTACCCAAGTAGCTTGATAAGGTTGGTTAGTTTTGGCAGGCAACGCCTCAGAAAAACGTTTTTTTACATAAGGATTATAAATATCATTTATCAACAACAGATGTTGCATACATTCCAAAACACTCCATTTTTTTGGTGCAGGTTTGTAATTAAGAGTATCCAAAGGTAATTTTTGGAGGTCATTTTTTACGGTTTGGATAATATCTTCAAGCGTATCATACCAACGAGAAAGCATAAATAATTGGGAATTAAGAATGAAAAATTAGGAATAAAAAGTCAATTACAAATATAAAGCATATTTTTTTGAAAATACCAACTAAAAATCTTAAATTTGTGATAGGAATATGTAGTTTAATGGTAGAACGTACACCTATTAAGTGTAAAGTTGTGGGTTCAAGTCCCATCTATTCCTCAAAAAATTCTTTAAATTCCTTTTTTTTTAGTAAAAAAAAGCAAAATAAACCATTTTTTAGAAAAATTTAGAAAAAAAAACGCATTTTTTTCTAAAAAAATTTGGAAATGTCAAAACAAGGTTATATCTTTGCACCACAATAAACGATAAAACGTTTTTTGTACTACTCTTTGGAGTGGTAGTTCAGCTGGTTAGAACGCCTGCCTGTCACGCAGGAGGTCGCGGGTTCGAGTCCCGTCCATTCCGCAAAGCCTCACTTTTTAAGTGAGGCTTTCTTGTTTTTATGCGTTTCCTGCGTTTTGAGGCACTTTTTTCAAATTTCAAAATTTTTGATTTTGGGCATTTTACAGCGTTAATTTTAAGCAAAAAAAAGTAACGCTATGGAAATTCCATAATGTTACTTTTTGCTAAGAAAAAACACCAAATTTAAGAAATTAAGCAGAAAAATATTATCATTTGTATTTTTCTAATAATTCATTGTATTATTTTTTGCCTGTTGTACTTTTCTAAGGATAAACCGCATTTAATTGATTTTAAGAGGTATAAAATTGTATTTTCATTTTAAGCTAAAAAAATATAAAATTTTTTTTTTAAAGTTTAATCAAGCCTAAATTTGGCATAAAAGTTTGGCAAAGTCTGGCAAACTGTCCTATGATTTCATTTTTGACAAAATTCCTTTTTCTGATTTGGTCTTCCCACACAAAAAAATCTAAATCTTTGTACTGTTTTTGGGAAAAACCTTTTTTATTTACTACCACAACCACATTTTTATAAAAAATTTAGCACGATTTTTGCTAAAATATTTGCACGTTCTTTGACATCAGGAAGTTATTTTTAGCATAATTCTTTATGCTTAAAACAAATTTTTTATTTTTATATTTTCCTGCACAAGGAAATATGACAAGTGGTTATCGTCCTTGTTTAGTTGTGTATGAAGATAATACGTTTTATTATGTTGTGCCTTACACATCACAAAATACCAATAATGAGTATGATGGCGAATTTACCTTGAAAAAAGGCAAAGAACCAAGTTTAGATAAAGATACAAAAATCTTATTTAACCAAATAAGAAAGATAAAAAAAACGAAATTTCAAATTATAGTTACAACCTAAAAAGGTTAGCGAATATAACCAAAGAAGAAATAAAAAATCAATATAAAAAAGAAACTAAATGCAGACAATATAAAAATCGTGATATTTGGATTGATAATGAAGGTAATTTTTGTTTGATATTGGTTGCCAATAAAGCAAATACACTTATAATTAGAGTAAAAGAATCAAATAATATTCATAATATGAACATCGCAGATACTGATGTTATACCAATAGAAAATTTAAAAATAAAATATAGAAATTTAAAAGATATAGAATATAATGCCTTGATAGATAATATTTTCAGAAGTTACTAATTTTATCCAATAATTAAACCCTAAAAAAAAAGCTAAAAATAACTTCCTAAGCCAAAAAGCCATAAAAAAAGCACTTTGAAAAAAGTGCTTTTTTTGTTTTGTAATGATTAAATATAATTATTCTCCCAATATATTACTTTTCCCATATATAGCCATTGCTATCATACCTAAACCGAAAATAATTCCACCGAAAAACATTGCAATTTTGGTTTCAGTTGTAGTTTGGGTATAATCTGGTAAGAAAGGTTGTAAAACCCCAAAAACAAAAAATAACAATCCTAATAAAAATTGAAATGCTCGTCCTATATTATAGGAAAATGATTTTAAAATATTAAAAAATAGAGTTGCAATCTTGTTTAAATTGCTTAATAAAGTTACCCATTTATTTTTGAATATTGCTAAAAATATAAAGTGAATACCAAGAAAACACATAAATAATCCTACAAGTAAATCAGAAATATGAGATGTATGTGTTATAAATCGAATTCCAAAATATAACATACATAATCCAAATAATATACAAAAAACACTTGCTAAGAAAACTTCATTTTTATTGTTTGATGGTTTTTGTATTTCTTTAATTTCTTTGTCATTATCTATTTTTTGTTGTTTAATTAACGCATTTGATTTTTGTTGTATGGAATTAATTATTATTTCTTGTTTTTTTTCCTCATTTCTTAATTCTTCCTCATTTTTTTCTATTTGCTTTTTCAACTGTTCTTCCATTATTTTTTCTTTTTCGTCATTTGTAATATTTTGGATTGTTCCAAGTGTGTCATAATAGTTTTTCATTGGATTGTAGATTTTTTTAGTTTTGACTGGATTAAATTTTATCTAAATATTTTTTATAAAATTCGTACAATTTTTAAATTCTGCTAATATTTCAATAAGATTTTTAAAGTTTTGTTTATTATCTTTATCAAATGTTATGTTTTCATTGTCTTTTTTTTGGTACTCAAGATAAGAATTTTTGTATTTATTTTCATTTTCTAAAATGCTTTTTGTCATTTCTTTCAAATCTTCAAGTCTGCCCTGTAAAAGAAGATTACAAAAATATTCTTTTTTGGAATTGTCTAAATCATTTGTTTGTAAGATATTTTTTACAAAACTATTCAAGATTTTAAAAATTTCGGTAGTTTGATGCACATTTTTGTCTAAATTGTATAAGCTACCTTCAAAATCAGAATCAATTTCATCAATAAAATAATCTATATTCTTTTTTTGAAATATCTTGCTTTCTTGGTCAAGGGAAATATCTACAGTAAAAGGATTATATGTTTTTTTGACCGAAAAAACTTGTTCAATTTTTTTATTTATGATGTCATGAATAATATTTAAAGAGGATAAAATAAAATTATAATTTCCTTGTTTTTTTGTTTCTTGTAATTGTTCTTTAAAAGAATTTTCAGCTTTTGTATTTTGGTCTTTGGTTTCTTGTAATTGTTTTTCAGCAAGTTCTTTATTTTCTTGGTGTTGTCTTTTCATTTCTGATAATTGTTCTTTAAAAGAATTTTTAGCTTTTACATTTTGGTCTTTGGTTTCTTGTAATTGTTTTTCAGCAAGTTCTTTATTTTCTTGGTGTTGTTTTCGCATTTCTTCTAATTGGTTAGCAAATGCAGTTGTATTTTCTGTATTTTGTGTTTTTAATAACTGTAATTGTTCGTCTTGAAGCTTAAAAGTATTTATAATGTAAATTAAACCAACAAAAGTTACCATAGGAGCAACCAATCCATTAAAATATGTAGAAAAATTAGCATATTCTTGTGATTGATTAGAGAATTTTGGAGAATATAGCATAAAAAAATAAAATGCTGTTATTATGAATATTCCCAATGTTAGTGCTATTATTGTTGTGGTAAGGTTTTGATTATCTGAAATCCATTTTTTCATATATGTTTTTTTACAAAAATAATACTTTTTTGTGATTTGATAAAATTTTATTTTCATCAAAAGGCTAATTACTTCGCCCAAACCAAATATAAGCCAATTTGCCAAAATCATTTTTGCCTGAACGCTGATTGCGTTGGGATATTTCTCAAATATTTCAAAGACCGCATAAATCAAAAAACACATTCCAATTAGCAAAGCAGTATCTAAGTTTTTGAAGATAAAGCCAAATATTGTTTTGTCATCTTGCGAATTATTTTGTAAATTCGCTTGTGAATTTGATGTTTTTTCTGTACTTTTGAACAGATTTTTAATAGAATCTATCATAATTATTGTGTTTAAAAAG
>JAAFIN010000249.1 GCA_013297825.1 Cytophagales bacterium | reverse complement strand
TCGCCTCCTTCCCTGTCATCAAAACGTTTTTTGAAAAATGGTTTATCGCCATTATCATTGTTGTATGATTTTCTTTCGCCTCCTTCCCTGTCATCAAAACGTTTTTTGAAAAATGGTTTATCGCCATTATCATTGTTGTATGATTTTCTTTCTCCATAAGATTTTCTTTCGCCTCCTTCTCTGTCATCAAAACGTTTTTTGAAAAATGGTTTATCACCATTATCATTGTTATATGATTTTCTTTCGCCATAAGATTTCCTTTCGCCACCTTCTCTGTCATCAAAACGTTTTTTGAAAAATGGTTTATCGCCATTTTCGTTGTTGTATGATTTTCTTTCTCCGTAAGATTTCCTTTCTCCACCTCTTTCTTCCCTGTCATCAAAGCGTTTTTTGAAAAATGGTTTATCGCCATTATAATTGTTGTATGATTTTCTTTCTCCGTAAGATTTTCTTTCGCCTCCTTCTCTGTCATCAAAACGTTTTTTGAAAAATGGTTTGTCGCCATTATCATTGTTGTATGATTTTCTTTCTCCGTAAGATTTCCTTTCGCCTCCTTCTCTGTCATCAAAACGTTTTTTAAAAAATGGTTTATCACCATTATCATTGTTGTATGATTTTCTTTCTCCGTAAAATTTTCTTTCGCCACCTTCCCTGTCATCAAAGCGTTTTTTGAAGAATGGTTTGTCGCCATTTTCGTTGTTGTATGACTTTCTTTCGCCATAAGATTTTCTTTCGCCTCCTTCCCTGTCATCAAAACGTTTTTTGAAGAATGGTTTTTTGTCCCCAAAACTTCTATCATTATTGAAACTTCTTTTTTCACCAAAACTTTTTTTGGCTGAATCTTCACCAAATTTTTTTTCAAAAGGACGTACATCTACGCCAAATTTATCAAATTTAGACTTTTTGTCTTTTTTATCATAACCGCTAAATGATTTTTTGTTACTGCGGTTTTTGTCAGATGAGTTGTTACGACGGTGCGAGCTATTGGCGCCATCTCTTTTATTTTTATACATGGTATTGTATATGTATGGGATAAGGAAATAATAATTTTCTGCTTTTCAGAAAAATCTCAAAATTTTGAGGGTGCAAATTTAGTAATTATATTTTAATTTTAAAATTTTATTTTGTTTTTTTATTAAAAATAAAAAAAAATATTTTTTTGGTGTGAGATGTTTGTTAGGAATTTTTTTTTTCTACAATAAATTTATTATAAAAAAATCCTTTATCTACTGCATTAAGTTTTTGCGAAATTTCTTTTTCATACAAAAAATCTTGGGGCAAAATATCTGAAGAAATATCTGACATTACACGAGGCACCATAAGATTCCAATAAGCGAATTTTGCGTTGTGTTCTGCACCTTTTGAAAGTGCTTTTGCGGTGTCCAAAAACACATTTTCAGGCATATATTCAAAAATATTAGACAAATTAAACGCATCAAATTTGCCAAAAATAGGAATTGCATCTTCTACTTTCCCCTCAAATAAAATGATTTTTTCAATATTTTTTTTGATAATTTCTACATTTTCAGGCAATAAATAATGAGGCAAAAATTCCCCAAAATGTCCCAAAAGATTAAAATGTAATATCCAATTTTTTTGTGAAAGCGTGTTTTTGAGATATTTGGCAGTTTTTTCGTAAACGTAAGTCGCAACAGGAACTTTTACCTGATTGAAAAACTGTTTATCTCTGCCATATTTTCCCATAATATATTTGCTAAAAAATACTTTAAACATCATTCTCCACAAAAAAGTATTCCATTTTTTTTCATAAAAAGTAATTTGTTCTTGTTCATTTTTTTCTGCCAAAAGCCCATAAATTGTTTTTTTGGAATGAATAAAAGGCAATACTTTTTTGCTAAATAATTGAAAATATTTTTCAAATTTTCCTTGATAAATAATGCCTTTTTGAATTAAATGTATGTTTTGTAGCCAAAAATTATACGCATTTGGATATGTAAAAGCATTTTTGAGTTTTTCAAATATCAAAATCCTATTTTCACACGTTTGAAAACCCAAAAATTTTAGTATTTCGTCATAATCCAACACCCTAAAACACGCCTGTTTTAATGCCATCAAATATAATTGTATAGGATTTATATCTGCACAAACCACATTTTTTGGATTTGTTGTCAATAATGAAAAACTATTATCGCCTCCAGATGCTACTGACAATATTTTTGCATTTGGCAAAGGATTAAGTCCCTCCAACAAAATATCTACATCTTCCCAACAATTTGCGTAGCGGATAATCATGAGTAATTATGAATTATAAATTATTAATTGTGAATAAAACAGCCAAAATTCAATATAAAATTTTATATTCTATTTTTTATGTTGCAAATTATTTTTCTGTATGCAAATAAAATATTTTTTTTGGAAAATAAAAATTTAGATAATTTTTTTGAAGATTTTTAGCACGTTGATAATAAAAATATTGTTTCTGTAAAAGTTTCGTTGCAAAAATATTAGTTTTTATTTGTTTTTTAATTCATAGGATAATTTGAGTGTCATTCTGAAAGAATCTGGCTGTTTGGCTGTTCCCAGCAGAAAAACAGCCAGATTCTTTCAGAATGACAAATTTATTTTTTCTTTTTCATAAAAAATTGTCAGACAAGCATCTATTAAAAATTCAAAAAAAATTTGAACTTTATTACCTTTTTTCATAAATTTGCCTTTTTATTTGGACTTTAAGCACGTTTATACTGAAAAAAACAGCCAGATTCTTACAGAATGACAAGGCTGTTGGCTGTTTAATTCCTAATTTCTAATTCTTAATTCCTAATTCAAAATGAGCGAACTTGCCAAAGTATACAATCCCTTAGAAATAGAGGATAAATGGTACGAATATTGGCTTGCCCAAAAGTTTTTTGAGGCAACACCCAATCCTCACAAAGAGCCTTACACCATTGTTATTCCGCCACCTAACGTAACAGGAATACTACATATGGGACACATGCTTAATAATACCATTCAAGATGTATTAGTCCGTAAAGCACGTATGCAAGGCAAAAATGCTTGCTGGGTAGCTGGTACTGACCACGCATCTATTGCTACTGAGGCAAAAGTCGTTGCTATGCTTGCTGAAAAAGGTATTGACAAAAAAAATCTTTCAAGAGAAGAATTCCTTTCTCACGCTTGGGCGTGGAAGGAAAAATATGGCGGTATTATCTTAGAACAACTCAAAAAATTAGGTTGTTCGTGTGATTGGAGCAGAACTCGTTTCACAATGGACGAAGATATGTCGCAGGCAGTAATTGATGCTTTTGTTCATCTTTACAACAAAAATCTTATTTATAGAGGTGTAAGAATGGTAAATTGGGATCCAAAAGGAAAAACTGCCATTTCTGACGAAGAAGTGATTTTTGAAACACGCAAAGCAAAACTTTATTTTATCCAATATCCATTTACAGAAGGAGAAGGCGGAATTACCGTTGCAACTGTACGCCCTGAAACAATTATGGGTGATGTGGCGATTTGTGTAAATCCAAGTGATGAACGTTATAAAAATATTATTGGCAAAAAAGTAAAAATTCCAATTTTAAATAAAGAAATTCCAATTATTGCAGATGATTATGTAGATGCAGAATTTGGAACAGGTGCGTTGAAAATTACGCCTGCACACGACAAAAACGATTACGAAATTGGTGTAAAATTCAATTTGGAGGTAATAGATGTTTTGGACGAAAATGGAAATCTTAGTGAAAAATGTGGTATTCCTAAATATGTAGGAAAAGACCGTTTTGCGGTAAGAAAAGAAATCACCAAAGAACTTGAAGAACTTGGTTTTATCCAAAAAATAGACGAATACCAAACCCAAATAGGCACGTCAGAGCGTACAGGAGCAGTTATTGAGCCAAAACTTTCTTTGCAATGGTTTTTGAAAATGAAAGACCTTTCGCAACCTGCATTAGATGCGGTAGAAAATGGCGAAATAAAACTTTATCCTAATAAATTTAACAATACTTATAAGCATTGGCTTGAAAATGTAAAAGATTGGTGTCTTTCTCGCCAACTTTGGTGGGGACAGCGTATTCCTGCGTATTATCTCCCAAATAATGAGGTTGTGGTAGCAGAAACGCCTGAAAAAGCACTTGCTTTAGCACAAGCAAAGAACCCAAATTATACCAAAAATGACCTTCGCCAAGATGATGATGTACTTGATACGTGGGCTTCTTCGTGGCTTTGGCCTATTTCTGTATTTGATGGCTTCAAAAATGCAGAAGACAACAATAATTTTGCGGATTTTGATTATTTTTATCCTACCAATGACCTCGTAACCGCTCCAGAAATCTTGTTTTTTTGGGTGGCACGTATGATAATGGCAGGTTATGAATTTAAAGGCAAAAAACCCTTTGAAAATGTGTATCTGACTGGTATTGTGAGGGATAAATTGGGCAGAAAAATGTCCAAACAATTAGGAAATTCTCCTGACCCAATAGAACTAATGAAGCAATACAGCACTGATGGTGTAAGAATTGGTATGTTGTTTAGTTCGCCTGCTGGGAATGACCTAAAATTTGACGAAAAACTATGCGAACAAGGCAGAAATTTTGCAAATAAAATGTGGAATTCTTACAGATTGATGAAATTTTGGAATGTTGCAGATGAAAATTCTGAAAAAACGATTTCTCAAGACCAAATTCAAAGGGGGAAAACCACAGTAAAATGGTTTAAAGCGAAATTTAATCAAGGTTTGGCAGAAATTGAAAAGGATTACAAAGAATATCGTATTTCTGATGCGTTGTTAGGCGTTTATAAATTGTATTGGGATGAGTTTTGCGATAGATATTTGGAGGCAGTAAAGCCTGATAGTATGGAAACGCAACTAATGGATAGACACACTTATAACGAAACGCTTGTTATTTTAGAGGATTTGCTTAAAATTCTGCATCCTTTTATGCCTTTTATTACCGAAGAAATTTGGCAAAACCTAAGAGAAAGAAAAACAGGTGAAAGTATTTGTATTGCAGAATATCCTTTGGTAAATAATGAAATTTTGGCAGAAAATACCAAAGAAAATATTTCAAAAAAAGGAGAAATTGCGTTTGATTTGATTACAGAAGTTCGCAATGCAAGAAGTGCAAAGGGAATCTCACCTAAAAAGTCTTTTGATTTAACCATTAAAACCAAAACAGCACCTGATTTTAATGAATTTTTGCCTATTGTAGAAAAATTAGCAAATATCAACATTCTTTTTTCAGAAGAAACCCCAAACAATACCCAAAATATTATCGCAGGCACATACCAATGTTATTTGGCAATGGGCGACAGCATCAACTTGGAGCAAGAACGCCAAAATATCCAAAAAGAATTGGAAAATCTCCAAAAATTTAAAGCTGGTATTTTAGGAAAATTGCAAAACGAAAAATTTATTCAAAATGCAAAACCTGAAGTTGTGGAAGTTGAACGAAAAAAACTTGCTGATACAGCATCAAAGATTAGTTCTTTGGAACAAACACTGAAAGGAATGGGAAATTAGGAATTAAGAATTAGGAATTAGGAATGAAACAGCCATTTTGCCATTGCATAGCAATTTGGCTGTTTTTTCTTTAAACTTTTAAACCTTGAACTTTTGAACCTTGAACTTTTTGAACCTTGAACTTTTGAACCTTAAACTTTTTGAATCTTGAACTTTTGAACCTTGAACTTTTGAACCTTAAACTTTGAACCTTAAACCTTAAACTTTTATGCAATACCTCATTCAACACATAGAAGCATTGATTTTTGCGAGTCCTGAGCCTTTGGCGGTGGGTGATATAGAAAAAACCTTGAACTTTTGAACCTTAAACTTTGAACCTTAAACCTTAAACTTTTATGCAATACCTCATTCAACACATAGAAGCATTGATTTTTGCGAGTCCTGAGCCTTTGGCGGTGGGTGATATAGAAAATTGTCTTTCCGAACTTTGGGCGGTTGATGTGCCTGTGGTTGATATAGAGGCGTGTTTAGTGGATTTACAACTCAAATATCAGCGTCCTGATGTGTCGTTTGGTTTATTTAAGCAAGCAGGAGGTTATCAATTTTTGACGAAGGCAAATTATCACCCAGCAATTCAGATTTTATTAAAACAATCTTCAAAAAAACAACTTTCTAAATCTGCTTTGGAAACCCTCGCACTCATTGCCTACAAACAACCTATTACAAAACCTGATTTGGAACAAATAAGAGGTAATAATTGTGATTATGCTATTCAAAAATTATTGGACAGGGAACTTGTAGAAATCGTAGGAAAAGCTGAAACGCCAGGAAAACCGCTTTTGTATGGCACTACTGCCAAATTTATGGAATATTTTGGGATAAATTCCCTTAATGACCTTCCAACGCCACAAGATTTTGCACAAAAGGAGGAGAAAAGTAATGATGAATTATGAATGAAACAGCCAATGAAACAATATTTTATTACTTCAAATTAAGAGTATGTTTAAAATTTTGAGAGATTAAAACAGAATTAAATTTTATAAAGTTGTGTTATTGAAGCAATTAAAATCATATTTTCAGAATATTATACTATTTTTTCATAATATTTACTTAACCTCCTGAAAAAATTTAAGATTCCAAAGGCTCTTTCGACCACCCAACGTGTTTTTGTAGGAACAAAGCCTTGTTGGCTTTCTGGTGCTGTGCAATACTTCCACTTTGCATTTTTGTTCAAATTTTTTATTCACATATTCAATAAAAGTAACTTTATAACCAGCATCAACCAAGATTTTTTCAAGCCTTGAAGTTTGTTCTTGTATTTCCAATTTATCAACTAAGGCAATGCCTCCATGATTATCAGAAAGATTGCCTGCATGAACAACTGTTGCAATAATATTTTCCATTTAATCAACTGTTATAACCCTTTTTCTGCCATTTACTTTTTTATTTCCATCAACACCCTTGTCTTCTTTGGTGAAACCTGAAACTTTCACACTTTGACTATCGTTTCTGTAAAATTTCTGTTGCAGTTTTTTTTTGAAATTTTATTTTTTTACCTTTGTTGGTATTCCCAAACAAAAAAAACCTGTACCGTTGTTGCGTGTTTAGAAAAATGCAAGCACACTGTAATTACACATCTACTACCCAAACAAGCACAAAAGATAATATTATTACAAATATAAAAGCATTTTTCGTCACCAACAATATATTGCAGAGGCTTGTTCGTTGATAAGTTGTTGGTGGAAAAATGCACGTGAGCATTGGGAATTATAAAAGCATTAGGTCTTTATAAAGGGTT
>JAAFIN010000247.1 GCA_013297825.1 Cytophagales bacterium | reverse complement strand
AATTATGATAATGGAAATGTAGAAGAAATCAAAAATTATCTATTAAAAAATGAAAGTTTGGAACATCTTACTTTGGATTTGAGTTCAGAAAAAACTGATTGGAAAAAATTTGATTTTAATTTGGAAGATTTTGATTTTAGTATAGATTAAAAATTAAAAAAATCAAAAATTAAATAAAATAAAAATGCGAAACCCAAAAATCAAAACTTTTTTTACCGAAAAACAAGTCTGTACCAAAAATATTACCGAAAAATCTTCTTCACGTTCTCCTCAAAAACCATCTTTGTTGATAAAACGACTCAAACAAAATGGTTATATCAAAATGCTTGAAATTGAAGAAAAATTTGAGCCTGTTTCAAAAAAAGACTTTTTGATAGCTCACACAGAGGAATATGTGCATAATGTATTGCAAAAAAAAGGAAATTATGATTCTAATATGCTGGAATGGTCGCAAGAATTGGTAAATAGTTTGCATTATACGACTGCTTCGTTGTATCACGCCAAAAAATATGCAATTCAAAATCCTGAAACGGTGTGTTTTGCACCTGTTTCGGGAATGCACCACGCACAACCTGGACGAGGGCAGGGTTTTTGCACATTTTCAGGACAGGTGATTTCAGCCATTAAAATTTATGAAGAATTTGGGAAATCTTGTGCGTATTTTGACCTTGATGGACATTTTGGCAACAGCATTGAAGATACAAGAGATTTTAACCCAACATTAGATTTGGCAATTCCTGTGGGCTGTAATATCAATCCTGATGACCAAAACGATTATTATGTAGCAGAATTTGAAACAGGGCTTGCACACATAAAAGAACAGATTTTGGCGAATAAAGTGCATTATGTCGTGTTTGCACACGGAGCGGATAGCCACGCAGAGGACGATTTAATAGGACAATGTGATACTGAACATTGGGTGCTTTGTGCAGAAATTTTTGCAAACTGGGTAAATGAAGTTTCTGCAGAAATGGGAGGGAAGCCTTTGCCTGTGATTTTGGCGTTATTTGGCGGTTATAGAAAAGACAATTATAATGCGGTTTTGGATTTGCATACCAAATCACTTTTGACTTGTAGTAATATTATTTGTGGAAATAATTTTGAGGATAATTTTGTAATTCCTGCAAGACCAAAAAAATAGTTATGACAAATTTGAATTTATTGCTTGAATGATAATTTTTGTGGAATGTTTTTTTTGTTTTGGTTGTTATTTTTTCTTTACCTTTTTATCATTACCAAACAGACATAATTTAAACCATTTTTTAAACTTTTATATGTTCAAGTTCTTCACTTTTTTTATTTGTTTTTGTATATTTTTACTTATTTTTCTAAAAAAAAATGTACTTGCACAAGAGCAAAATAACACAAAAATTAACGAAAAAACCAATGAAAAAAACGTGCAGTTTATTTTCAAATTGGATAATCGTTTTTCTTTTGCACGTGACCAAATGATTTCTATTTATGGATTTAGAACAGGATTGCGTTTGTTCAAACGACACGAAATAGGTTTGGGGCTTAATTGGTTGGGTTCTAACAATGTTTATGCAGTTCCTTCGCCTTCAGATATAACCAATAATCCTAATGCTACCCAAAAAGCACAAGGCACATTTTTTTATAAATATGTTGGAGGATTTTATGAGCCTATTTTGTATAAAACAAATAAATGGGCTATCAATTTGCCTTTGCAATTTGGAGGTGGAAAAGCAGGTATTGTGATAAATAATGCTGAAACAGGCGAATTTATGGAGCGTAGAGAAGCACGTTATTTGATTTTTGAGCCAGCTTTGAGTGCTGAATACAAAATTTCACGTTTTTTTGGGGTGGGTTTTGGTGGTGGATATAGATTTGCGTTTAGTGAACAAAAAATTGTCTATGAAAATCTCACAAAACCTGTTTTTATCATCAAAATAAAACTTTATTTGGAAAATATCTATTTTGCTGTTGTGGGAAAAAAAGAAAAAATTAAATGAAAATAGGGGAAAGGTGTAAGTAGTAAGGGAAAAAGTATTCAGGAAAAAAGAGGTAAAATAACGAATATTTAAGTATAAAATCTAAAAAAACTTTATTGCTTAAATATTTTTTAATCATTAAAAAAATAACTAAAAAATTAGTTGATTTTTTAAATTTAGAAAAAATAAAAAAAATATGTAATTTTGGGGCAAAATAAAATTTGGGTACAAAAATGAAAATTTTTAATTCCTAATTCCTAAGGAACGAAAACAAAATAATGTCATCTTTTTGGCACGCAGATAACGCTGATTTTATAGATTAAAACGGATTTTAAATACAAAATTTTTGAATAAAATTTTAAAAATCAAAAATCAAAAATATGAAATTTATTAAGAATATTGTTTGGAAAATACTGAATTTTTTTGGCATTGGGGCAATGTTACAACTGCATTTGAGAAGTGGATTAAGAGAAGATGGTTGGTTTAAAAGTTTTAAAACAAAAACATCTATTGATAAAAATGGCGAACCTTTAGCTTGGTATAATTATGCTTTTCTCAAATTCCTTGAACCACGTCTAAATGCCCAACTTGAAGTATTTGAATATGGGGCAGGCAATTCTACAATTTGGTATGCCAAAAAAGTAAAAAGTGTAAAAGCAGTAGAAAACGATAAAAAATGGGTTGATTTACTTACGCCTCAATTACCTACTAATGCGAAAGTCGTTTTTAAAGATTTAAACGAAGAAAAATCCTATCAAAACGAAATAAAATCCGCTAATATGTACTATGATATTGTGGTAGTAGATGGACGAAAGCGTAATGATTGTGCAATGCTTGCAATAAACTATTTAACAGACAAAGGTGTTATCATTTTAGATAATTCTGATAGGACAGATTATCAGCCTACCAAAGATTATTTGAACAATAAAGGCTTTAAACGTTTAGATTTTTGGGGTATTCCGCCAATAGTTGCCACAAATAATTGTACTTCTGTATTTTATAAAGATAATAATTGCTTAGGAATTTAAAATCTTTTGTAAAAATGTATTTTTTTGAGAAAATATAATTAACTTTTAAACAAACTATTTATGAAAATGTATTTTTTTATCTTTATGAAGATTTATTTATTTTTTCAATGTTGCATAACTTCAAGCAAAGCACAAGAAATAGACAATGGTCTTTTGTATCGTTTTACATTTACAAATGGAAATTTTAATAATGAAATAAATCCAATATTAAATGGGACAAATATGGGTGCTATCATGTGTAATGATAGAAATGGTAATCCAAAAAGTGCTTATCATTTTGACTATTCATATATTACTTTTAATCCAAATATTCAAAAATTGACCGACACATATAGTTTTGCTATGTGGGCAAAGCCTGAAAGATTACCAACAGGGGGCAGTGATGCCAAAATACTTTTAAGTATAGGCGGAGTGGCAGGTGACCAAGCAGTAGGTATTTATAATAATTACTTAGTTGATGGGAGAACAGGATTTGGAGTTAATACATACACAGGTCAAGGTACAGATATAGCAGGTCATAGTTCTTTTTCTACACAAATATTACCTGAATTAAATAAATGGTATTTTGTTGTTGTTATTAGAACGTCTGATTATCTTAAAATATACATCAACGCAAGACTTGTAGTTCATAAAACTTTTGTTAATCAACCTATATATTATTCAAATAGTATTGGAAAAATAGGTTCAAGGTATAATGGTGACCAAGCGTTTTCTGGTGATATTGATGACATTCGTATTTACAACCGTCCTCTTACAGCATGTGAAATAAATATTTTATATACACAAAATCCACTTACTCAAACCACCCCAACCAACACTTGTAACAAGCCAAATGATGAAGAAAATTTATCATCACAAGCACAAACAGCCAACGAACCTGCACGTTTTGAGGCTTATCCTAATCCACTTGACTATAAAAATACTATTATCTTAGAGTCATCTAATAAAAATATCAAAAAAGCGAATGTAATATTGTATAATATGCAAGGGAAAATGCTTTTTACGCAAAATATAACCTTTGGAGAAGCATTTTATTTGCCTGAAAATCTTATGAGTGGTACTTATATGTTAGATGTTCAAACTGATAAGCACCAACAAAAAATTAGAATTGTAAAACAATAGTCTTATATTTTTAAAAATACATTAAATATTACTAAATTATAAAATAATTTAGTAATATTTTTATTTAAAATATTTATTTTAACTATATATTTTTATAAATAATTATTTTATTTTAATATTTTTAATATTTAACTTAGTGTTTTTAATATTTAATTTAATATTTTTAATATTTAATTTAATATTTTTAATATTTAATGTACTAAATAACTATAAAAATTCACTAAATACATATTTTAATTTACTAAATAAGATATTTATTTTAATAAATAAAGATATAAATTTACTAAATAAGCATTTTAATTTACTAAACAGATTATTTTATTTAATAAGTAATCATAAAAATTAACTAAATAAGCTATTTAATTTGATATTTAAAATAATTATTTGAATAAATAATGATAATAATTTACTAAGTAATCGTATTATTTTAATATGAAAATCACCCAACAAACAGTATTACAAATAAAAGACCGACTTGATATAACTGATGTAGTACAAGATTTTGTTTTTTTGAAAAAAAAAGGGCAAAATTGGACAGCTTGTTGCCCTTTTCATCACGAAAAAACGCCTTCTTTTTATGTAAATCCTGCACGAAACATTTATAAATGTTTTGGGTGTGGAAAGGGAGGTGATGCAATTACTTTTGTGATGGAAATTGAAAATTATACCTATCCAGAAGCCCTAAAATATCTTGCAAAAAAATATAATATTGAAATTCAAACAGATGAAAACCTCACAGATGAAGAACTTGCTACCCAAAACGAAAGAGAAGCACTTTTAATTCTGCACGATTTTGCACAAAATTTTTATAAAAAAACATTGCATACTCACCCAGAAGGCGAAACAGTTGGATTAAGTTATTTTAGGGAAAGGCAGATTTCAGATTTGAGTGTTGAAACGTTTGGTTTGGGATATAGTTTAGACACTTGGGATAGTTTTACGCAGGAAGCACAAAAAAATGGTTTTTCTAGGGAAATGTTGATAAAATCAGGGCTTACTTTGCAAACAGAAAGGGGAACTTTGATAGATAGATTTAGGGGAAGGGTTTTGTTTCCCATTCATAATGTTGCTGGAAAAGTCATTGGTTTTGGGGGAAGGATTTTGGGCAATGACAAAAAACTTGCAAAATACATCAATTCACCTGAAACGCCTATTTATGAAAAAAGCAATATTTTGTATGGTATTTCTTTTGCCAAAAAGAAAATTAAAGAACAAGATAATTGTTACCTTGTGGAAGGTTACACAGATGTTATTGCACTTCATCAGGCGGATATTCACAATGTGGTGGCATCTTCGGGAACTTCGCTCACAATGGGACAAATTCGCCTTATAAAACGCTTTACCAATCATATTACGATACTTTATGATGGTGATGTAGCAGGAATTAAAGCATCTTTGAGGGGAATTGATTTGCTTTTGGAGGAAGATTTAGACGTGAAAATTGTGCTTTTTCCTGATGGTGAAGACCCTGATAGTTATGCCAAAAAATTGGGAAGTACAGCATTTAAGGATTTTGTAGAAAATACCGCAGAAGATTTTATTGGTTTTAAAACAAAACTTTTTATCAAAGAAACCCAAAAAGACCCACTCAAACGTGCAGAAGTCATTAGGGACATTGTGGAAAGCATTGTAAAAATTCCTGATGCCATCAAACAACAGATTTTTTTTCAAACTACCGCCCAACTTCTCCAAATTGATGAAAAAGCATTGATGCAAGAAGGTTTAAAAATTTCTGAAAAAATTGCCCAACAAAAACCGAAATATAACAACGCTCAAAATGGTCAAAATGCTCAAAATGGTCAAAGTGGTCAAAGTGGTCAAAATGCTCAAAATGCTCAAAGTAGTCAAAATGCTCAAAATGCAGATGCCCAAAGAGAAATAGAAAACGAATATTTTGAAAATTATTATAAAGATGAAAATAACCAAAACCAAAATTTAGCACCTCAAAATAATAATCAAAATCAATCACTCGCACAACAACAAAGTATCTCGCTCATTGATAAAGGTCTTGCACAACAAGAGCGTGAAGCGGTGCGAATGTTATTGATGTATGGAGCAGAGATTTTGCCTTTTACAGATGAAAAACCGTTACTTTTGTATTATTTGAATGAAGTGGCAGATATTCAATTTCAGCACCCAGAATATGCGTATTTTATCCAAAAATGGCGTTTTCACGCCCAAATGGACAATGTGCTTTCAATGGAAGATTTTTTGAATATTGAACAAAACGAAAGCACCAACAACATTGAAAAAAATATTGGAAAAATCATTGCAGATTTATTGATGGAAAAATACACCAAAAGTGTGCGTTGGGAAGAAAAATTAAATATGGATTTGCCTACTGAAAAAGATATTTTAAAAAAACTTATTCCTGAGAATATTCTTCGCCTAAAATTGTATCAAATTATGCAACTAATGCAAGAAAACGAAATTTCTTTAAAAAATGCCAAAACCGAAGAAGAAGAAGACGATTGCCTCACCGTTGGGCTTTATTTAGAACGCCAACGCAAACAAATTACGCAACAACTCAAAATGGATATTTTTCATAAGTAAAAAGTTTAAGGTTTAAGGTTCAAAGTTTAAGGTTCAATATTTGTTTTGGTTTTTCCTTTCTCTTTTCCCTTTTCCCTTTTTCCTGATACCTTTCCCCTTTTCCTAAATAAAAATCATATCATCAACCAACACTTCACCTACATATTCGTTGAGTTTTTGGAGCATAGTGGTTTTATTCATCAAAAGTTCATTTTTTAGAGAAGCGGATTCTACTTTTATAAAAATAATCCTATCACGCACCAATATTTTTTGGGTTCTACGTGCTACGTTGTCCCCAAGTGCATTTTTCCACGCATCAGCAATAGAAAGTTCGCCAAATTTTTCTTTAAATTTGAATTTATCCACCAAATCGTCCAATACATTTTTGATGGTGGAAGGCGTATTTTGAGGCATTTTGAATTGTTCGCCTAATTTTTCTAAATCTGAGTCAAATTCAGCCATAATGATTAAAAGGGGAAAGTAGTAAGGTGTCAGGAAAAAATATAAAATACAAAATACAAAACAGCCCAATAAAAATATAATTTTTAGGATTTTAAAATTAAGGAACGGAAATTAAATAACTTACTAATTTGTTTTTAAACATTTTTCAAAAAAATGGTCTGTACCGTAGTTTACGAAGGTCTGACCACTTTTTTGAAAAATTACCAAAGTCGTATTTTATTTATTTCCTATTCC
>JAAFIN010000246.1 GCA_013297825.1 Cytophagales bacterium | reverse complement strand
ATGATTGAACTTTTTTCAGAAGTGGCAAAAGATGACAAAGCAGTTGATGATTTGAAAACTTGGCTCATCAAACAAAAACAAACCACAGATTGGAAAACCACAAGAGCAACTGCAGAGGCTTGTTATGCTTTGCTTTTGCAAGGTGAAAATTGGCTTTCAAGTGATAAACTTGTTCAGGTTTCTGTTGGAAATCAAAACATCACACCAGCACAAGACAGTCCGCAGGTGGAAGCAGGAACAGGTTATTACAAAGTGAATGTTCCAAAAGAAAAAATCACTTCCGAAATGGGTAATATAACCGTCAAAAAAGAAGATATTGGCGTGAGTTGGGGAGCAATGTATTGGCAATATTTTGAGCAATTAGACAAAATCACACCATCAGAAACACCTCTAAAAATTAAAAAACAGCTTTTCATTGAAAAACCATCTGACAGAGGCAACATTTTAACTGAAATTACACCAAATAATATGCTGAAAGTTGGTGATTTGGTAAAAGTTCGTATTGAAATTCGTGTGGATAGAAATATGGAATATGTGCATTTGAAAGATATGCGTGCTTCTGGTTTTGAGCCTACAAATGTAATTTCACAAACCAAATACCAAGATGGATTGTATTATTATGAAAGCACTCGTGATGTTGCAACGAACTTTTTTATTGGATATTTACCAAAAGGAACTTATGTGTTCCAATATGATTTGAGGGTTGCACAAGCTGGTGATTTTTCAAATGGCATTACCACAATTCAATGTCTTTATGCCCCAGAATTTTCAAGTCATTCGGAGGGAATTAGGGTGAATGTAATTAAGAATTAGAAATCAAGAATTAGGAATGAAATACAAAAAATCCATTTTTCTGTGAAAAGAAAAATGGATTTTTTGTTCCAATAATTTCCATAAAATTTTTAGTTTTCTTTTAATTCTTCTAAAAGTTTTGAGAGTGTTTTTCCTTTTTTTGTGCCTTTTTCTATGCTTTTTATTTCGTCCAATCCTATTTTAATTTTGTCCCATATTATTTTTTCTTTTGGTGAAAGTTGTTTTTCAAGAGGTGTTTTTACATTTAAAAAGCCTTCTACATTTTTTATTTTTTCAAGGAAAATTTCTAATTTTTGAGGTTCTATTTCTATGGTTATTTGCATAATTTTTAATTAAAATAATTTTTAGTTTTTTTTATAACGTTTGAAATTAAATAAAAAATCCATTTTTCTATGAAAAGAAAAATGGATTTTTTTGCTATTTTTCAGATTTTATATAAAATACTGTATCAATAAAATACAATACATTATTTTGTGTAAGCACATTTTCATCGTGTAAATCTTCTAAAATAATTCCTAATTCAGCATTATAATAATCATTATTTTTTGTATTCACAAAACCATTATTGCCCAAAAATTCTTTTACTTGGTTTAAATCTGTTAGTTCGGTTGATTCTACATAATTTTGTTCTACCAAAGCATACAAAATATCATTTTCAGATTTGTAAAAACCTATCAAATTGTAGGCAGTATCAGGAAAAAAATAATTATTTAGTAACAAATTATGAAAATAATCCAACCAAGAGGCATAATAAATTGAATCATTCAATTTTAAAACTTTGTGATTATCCTTTATAAAAACCCTTTGTTCTGCTCCCTCTGAAAGAAATAAGCTAAAATCAACATCACAATTCCAAAGATGGTTTTTATTGATATATTCAACTAATCTCTTTTTTTCTTCTCGTTTATCTGGCTCATTTCTTTGAGTTTCTGCACTTGTAATATTGCTTTCTCGTAAATAATGGGCGATTGCTTGGATAGGTTTTCCATAGCTAACTTTGCCCTTTCCTTGAAGGATATTTTTAAGTTCATTTTTTATTGTTTTTTTAGACATTAGTAATTTGTTTTCACAAAAAAAGCAAAATTTCTTTGAAAAAGAAAATGGAGTTTTGATTGAGCTTTTTGAACTTTAAAACTTTTGAACTTTATTTCATATTCCAGGCAACCTTTTAACCATTTTTTGCGATATAGGTTTTATAAACTTTTATTAAAAAAAATATGACTAAAAAATTTACTATTTCATTTTTCTTCATTTTGTTGAATTTGTTTTTGCCTTTTTTATGCAATGCCCAAACAAATTTTTATGAAAAATCTTGGCAAAAAATGGATTCTCTCCAAAAATTAGGCTTGCCAAAATCTATGTATGCCCTTGCTGAAAATATTTATCAACAAGCCAAAAAAGATAAAAATACACCACAACAAGTGAAAAGTGTTTTTTATAGGGTTGTTTTTCAAGAAAAATATTTTGATAAAAAAACTATTTTGTATGCTTTTTTAAATTTAGAAAAAGAACTCAAAAATGCCATTCCTGAAATAAAACCACTTTTGTATGCAATGGGTGCAGAAATGCTAACAAGTTATTATCAAGATAGAAGATGGGATTTGAACAAAGACACCCTAAAAAATAAATTGGAATATGAAAAACCTGAAACTTGGAGTAATCAATTCTTTGTGGATAATTTCTTAAAATATTCAAAATTATCTTTGGAAAATTCAGAATTTACCCAAAAAATTGATATTTCTGAATACCAAAGTATTTTAGAATTAGAAAAAACAGAACCCAAAAGAATTTACATTCAACACAAAACGCCTACTTTATATGATTTTTTGGCAAATCAAGCAATAAAAAATTTGGATTTTTTTAGGCTTGATAAAGATGAAAATGCTGATTATGAAAATGATATTTCAACAGATATTATTTCGTTGGTGGATAATGATAAATTTTTAAACTTAAATCTCCAAAAAGGAAAATTTATTTCTGCAAAATATGAAATTTTAAAAATTTTTCAAAATATTACCAAATTTCATTTGACTGACACAGATAAAACTACACTTTTTGAACTTCAATACAGACGTATTCTTTGGGTAAAACAGCGTTTTGGTTTTGGGGAAATTGACGAGAAAATGCTTGAAAATATTTGGATAAATTTTTCAAAACAAACAGAAAATTATCCCATTTGGGCAGAAATTCAATATCAATACGCAAATCTTTTATATGAACAAGGCAAAAAATACAATCCATTTTCAAATCCTAATCCAAAAATGAAGATTAAGGAAGCAAAAAATATTTGTGAAAATGTTATAAAAAAAATGGGATTTAAAAGCCCAAAAGTAGATAGTTTAAATGCTTTTTTTGAAAAAAATATTGGTGTAGGACAATGCAAAGAACTTTTGGAAACTCAAATTTTAGAAAAAACTTCCAAAATAAAAATGCCTGTTTTTGTAGCTCCTTTACAAAATATTCCAATTCAGATTAAATATCAAAATGTCAAAAAAATTCATTTAAAATTATTTGAAACAACTGAAAAACAAATCATGAATTACAGTGATAAAGCTGACGATTTCAAAGATTCTTTTGTAACCCAAAAACCATTTAAAACTTACAATTTTAATCTTCCTGATGATAAAGATTATCAAGAAAATATTATCCAAGAAAAAATAAATGGATTACCAATAGGTATGTATGCGGTGGTTATTAGTGATACAACATTGCTTAACAAAGAAGAAGAAAATTATTCATTTTTTTTACTCAAAGTTACTGCTATTAGCTTGCTTGTTCGTGATATGAAAAATGGTGATGTGCATATTTGGGCTACTGATAGGCACACAGGAAAGCCTTTGTCTAATCTTAAAATACAAATAAAAATAGATGATGAAATAACTATAAATACGCTTTATACCAATAAAAATGGCGAAGCTATACAAAAATGGACAAATACCAACGCATCTATGGACAAACCCAATACTAAAAATTTTGAGATGTTTTTTGTTGCAAAAAATGGTAATGATATTTTTAATACAAATGAAGAATTGTATGAAAATTTTGGTAAAAAATATGGACTTAATTATGAAATAGAAAATTTATCTCCTTATAAAGAAGATATTGAAAAATCACATATTTATGGAAATATTTTCTTGGACAGAAAAATATACCGTCCATCACAAACAGTGCATTTCAAAGGAATTTTGATTGAAAATAAAGGAAATCAAAATAAAATTTTATCTAAAACGCAAATTCTTGTAACATTACAAGACCCAAATTCACAACAAATTGCAAGCCAAACGTTTGAAACAAATGAATTTGGGTCAATAAGTGGAATTTTTGTATTACCAAATACTATAAAAACAGGCAAATTTTCTGTTGCATTAAGAGAAAAAAAAATAAAAACTGCTGAATTTACAGCAGATTATACTTTACAAGAATTGGCTAAAAGGTATGAACTTAGTGTCAATGAATTATTAAAAGAAAATCCTGAATTAAAAGAAAATAATACATTAAAAAAAGGACAAAAAATAAAATTTATTGATAATTCGTATGCAAATAATTACGCACAAACTTCTTTTTCATTGGAAGAATACAAACGTCATAAATTTGAAGTAAAATTTGAGCCAATAAAAGGCATTTTTAGGCTTGGAGATAGCATAAGCGTAAAAGGAAAAGCCATTGGTTTTAATGAAATCAATGTAACAAATGCAACTACGAAATTCACAATTCAAAGGCGTGTGAATAATGAAAATAATTTAATTCATTTTGGAAATGTAACAACCAATGAAAATGGCGAATTTGAAATCAAATTTAAGGCAATTCCTTATGAAAAATTAGATAAAAAATATTTACCAATTCACGAATTTGAGATAAAAGCTACAGTTACTGACTTGAATGGTGAAACTCACGAAGATGAAACAAAGGTTTTTGTGGCAAATATTGCTTTGAATATAGATTTTTTACCTAATCCAAACGACATACATAATTGGATTTGGTTAAAACACGAAAAACACAATCCTAAAATCATTATACAAAATCTAAATGGCAATCCTGAAAATGCAAAAATGAATATCAAGATAGAAAAATTACGTATTGAAAATCTATATGAATTTTCTTTAACTTCTCCTTATCATTATCATTGGGAACGCCCAACAAAATTTAATTACACCAAAGAACAATGGACAAAAGATTTTCCTGATTATTTATATGATGATTACCAAGATTTTCGTAATGCCAAACCTGAAAAATTGTGGCTTGAAAAAACATTTGACACAAGTGAAGGAAATGATATTTCAGATAAATATTTTGAAAATATGGAACAGGGAATTTACAGAATTGTTTGTACTGTAAAAGATGTTTTTGGACAAGAGCTTGAACTTGAAAAATATATAAAAGTTTTGGATTTGCAAAACAAAGAAAATACATTTTCTTATTTTTTCACTACACATTTTATAAAAAAAGAGGGTTTTGTAGGCGAAAAAGCACAAATTTTATTAGAAACATCAAAAGAAAATCTTTATGTAAAATATGAAGTTTGGACAAATGAAAGACTTGTAAAAACTGAAATATTAAAACTCTCAAATGAAAAAAGAATGATTGAAATTCCATTATTGGAACAAGATGATGAATATATGGTTTCTTTTCAAATGGTATATCGCAATCAAACGGAATATAATTATTCTACAAAAATAAAAATCTTAAAACCTAAAAACCAACTTGATATTTCTTTTGAAACATTTAGGGATAAACTTGAACCAGGTCAAAAAGAACAATGGCGTATCAGGATAAAAAATAAAGTGGGTGAAAAGATGTTTGCAGAAATGCTTGCAACAATGTATGATGAGTCATTAGACAAATTATCAGAAGAAAAACATAATTTTTCTTTTGCACCTTCAAAATTTGATTTTGATAATTCAAATTGGAAAGGGAATTATTTTGTCATTGGAGAGCAAGAAATGGGTTGGGTTGGCAATTATATATACTATCCCATAAAATCACATTTAAATTGGGGAAAATGGTATTATAATATTTACAACAGTCTTGGAAGAATGGATTATAGAGAATTTGAAGATGGCGAACTTGAAAATGGTGTTATGATAAGTGTTTATTCGATAGAAGAAAAAAGAACCAGTGTAGGTGCAATCGCAGGAGTAAAAGGCTCATATATAGAAAATATGCCTATGCAGTCTTTTGATAGAGCTATGAATGGGCGAATAGCAGGGACACAAGTTGTGCGTGTGCGAGGAATGGCAGCAATAAACGCAAATCCACCTAAAAAAACCGACCTTTCAGGCGTAAAAGCACGTACCAATTTCTCCGAAACAGCGTTTTTCTTTCCACACTTGACCACAGACGAAAACGGTGATATTTTGATAAATTTCACAATGCCAGAAGCACTCACTCGTTGGAAAATGCTTGGACTTGCTCACACAAAAGACCTCAAAATCGCAACCACCACCAAAACACTTGTAACCCAAAAAACTTTGATGGTTACACCAAATGTACCAAGATTTTTGAGAGAAAATGACAAAATTACCCTTTCAACCAAAATCACAAGCCTTTCAGATAAAACTTTGAAAGGTCAAGCACAATTATTTTTGAGTGATGCTTTGACAGGTAAAAATATTGATGTTTTGTTGAAAAATAACCAAGCACAAAAACCTTTTGAAGTCCTTGCAGGACAAAGTACAGCGTTGAATTGGGAAATTGAAATTCCTCTTGGCACACAAGCGGTAACTTATAAAATCGTTGCAAAAGCTGATAATTTTTCTGATGGCGAAGAAAGCACTTTGCCTGTTCTCACAAATAGAATGTTGGTAACTGAAACTTTGCCTTTGCCCATTAGAAGCAACCAAACCAAAAATTTTAAATTGGAAAAATTAGTTTCAAATAAAAGTACAACATTGGTTCATCACAATTTGAGTGTTGAATTTACCTCAAATCCTGCTTGGTATGCAGTACAGGCACTTCCTTATATGATGGAATACCCTTACGAATGTGCAGAACAATTATTTAGCAGATATTATGCAAATAGTATCGCAAGCCATATTGCAAACAGCACCCCAAAAATCAAACAGGTTTTTGAAAAATGGAAAAACCTTACACCAAAAGCATTTTTGTCAAATTTGGATAAAAACCAAGAATTAAAAAATATCTTAATTGAAGAAACGCCTTGGTTGAGAAATGCAAACAACGAACAAGAACGCAAAAGACAACTTGGTGTGCTTTTGGATTTGAACAGAATGGCAAATGAAATGCAAACTGCTTTGGATAAATTGCAAAAAAAACAAGTTGCCTCTGGGGCTTGGGTTTGGTTTGAAGGAATGCCAGAAGACCGCTATATTACCCAACATATTGCCTCTGGAATGGGACATTTGGACAAATTAAAAGTAAAAAATGTTCGTGAAGATGCCAATACTTGGGCAATGATTCAAAAAGCAGTTTCATATCTTGACCGCCAACTTGTGAGAGATTATGAAGAACTTTTAAAATATTGCAAACAATACAAATTAAAAATGGAAGACCAACATATTGGATATTTGCAGTTGCAATATTTGTATATGAGAAGTTTTTTCATCAATGATTGGAAAA
>JAAFIN010000245.1 GCA_013297825.1 Cytophagales bacterium | reverse complement strand
AGAAGGCGAAAATACTGCGGATTGTGCATATTGAATGTCCATATTTACGACTTTTGGAAGATTTCCTACACTTCCTGCGATTGCCACATAACATTCATTTTCTACTGCTCTTGCTTCTGCACATTTGCGAATACGTTGGTAGCCATTGTTAGAATCTGTAGAAAAAGGCACAAATAATATTTGCATACCTTCATCAGCCAAAAGACGTGATAATTCTGGAAATTCTACATCATAACACACCAAAACACCTATTTTGCATACATCAGTTTCAAAAGTTTTGACCTTGCTCCCTCCTACTATTCCCCAATCATCTACTTCACTTGGCGTAATATGAATTTTGTATTGAACTTCGTGAGTTCCATTTCTTCTACAAAGATACGAAACATTAAAAAGTTGGTTATTTTCGTATAAAGGCACACTTCCCGCAATGATATTGATGTTGTAACTTACTGCAAATTCCTTAAATTTCTCTAAAATATCCTCTGTATATTGTGCCAATTTACGAATAGCAACAGGCGCACCATCTTGATTGAATTTTGCCATAAGAGGCACATTAAACAATTCAGGAAATAGAATAAAATCTGCATTATAATTCGCAATCGCATTGACATAAAACTCTACATTTTCAAAAAATGCTTCAATAGACGGAGCTGTACGCATTTGCCATTGTACCAAACCAATTCTTGCAAAGGTTTTGGAAGAACCAATTTTATGTTTTTTTGGGGTATAATAAATATTATTCCATTCCAAAAGCGTTGCATATTTTTTGGATTCTTTATCTCCTTCCAAATAATCTGTAAGAATTTTAATCACACGCAAATCATTGCTTAATTGAAATGTCAGCACAGGGTCGTATATTTCCCTCAAACGCACTTTTTCAATATATTCTTTGGGTTTTAATAATCTACTATGTTTGGAATAATTGGGCATACGACCACCTGCCACAATAGAACGCAAATTTAATTGTTCGCACAATTCTTTTCGTGCATCATACAAACGCCTTCCTATACGCATACCTCTATATGCTGGGTCTACACATATATCCACGCCATAAAGTACATCACCCCCTTGGGTGTGGGTTGTAAATTCTTCATTGCCTGTTGCTTCTGCGTAAGTATGCACATCACCAAGTTTGGCATAATCCACGATGATTGACAACACAAAACCTGCAATTTCGCCTTTATCTTCTATACAAATCTGTCCATCAGGAAAAATTGTGAGTAATTTTTCAAATTGTGCTTTTGTCCAAGCTCCGCCTATGCCATCAGCATATACGTTTTCCATAATGCGAGCAAGTTCTGCATAATCTTCGCTACGCATTAAGCGAAGTTCTAATTGATGTTCTGTTTCTTGAGCCACTTTTTAATGTTGAATGATAAATGTTTTAATTAGAAATTAGGAATGGGGAATTAGGAATGAAATATAAATTAAAATGCAAATTGAATATAAATTAAGGGATAAATTTAATTTATAAATTATTTTTAAAAATAATTAGAATAAAATTTGGATAATTAAAAAAAATTTGGATAATTAAAATCTATTTTGTATAAATTCTTAATTCCTAATTCTCAATTCCTAATTATTCCCAAAAGGATTTGTGGTATTTTCTTTTTGTAAAATGGCAGAAATGATTAAACCAAATATCAAACCTGCAAGCAATCCACCTATTACACCACCAAAAAACATAAAATTAGGGCTTGCTATAAATTCCGCATAAGGTTTTAACATTTCCATTTGTTCCTCATTCATATTTGCTTTTTCCCAACCTGAAATAATTTCGTCTTTTATTTTGACAAGCAAATTAGGATTTAAAAAACGATAATGAATACTTGCATAAAAACCATCTATAAGTCCTGCGATTGTTCCACCCATCAAACCAATATTAAAACCTTGTCCAAATTTCATATAACCACCATTGAGTTTCCTAAATTCTTGCATAGCTATCACAAGACCTGCAATCCAAATCACATTGTCCAAAAGTTGCAGACCTGCTACTTCTTCAAGTTTTAAAGCCCACAATACCAATACAAGCAATGCACTACCCAAACCTATATAAATTCCATATTTGAGGGCGATTTTTGTGGTAGAAATACTTTGTTGTTGTTCCATATTTTTAATTTTTTTTGTGTTTTTTTAATTTTTTGTTTTAAAATTTGAAATAAAAAAATATTTTTTTCTTGCTTTTATTTGTAATCTGAACGCAAATATACTTACAACGTTACAAAAAAAAAGAGTTTTTGACATTTTTTCGTTTTCTAAAAAATTATCTGTTATTTTGTTGTTTTAATTTTTATCAAAAAAACACAAAAATACAATCAATTTAAAACCTAAAAATGATACAAAATTCACCACGAAATACGCCAAAAAACACACAATTTTCTAACCAAAATGCTCAAAAAACTGATTATTCCTTTGCATTGGGGATTATGGCATCATTATTTTTTACATTTGGGTTTATTACTTGTCTGAATGACATTCTTTCGCCTTATTTACAAAAATTATTAAAACTTAATTATACCCAAACATCATTTATACAAGTTGCATTTTTTTTAGCTTATTTTGTGATTTCGCCACCTTCAAGTTTTATTATCCAAAAAATAGGTTATAAAATGGGTATGGCATTGGGTTTATTGATGTCAGGCGTGGGTTGTGCAATGTTTTATCCTGCTTCGGTTACACTTTCTTATCCTTTATTTTTGTGTGCTTTGTTTGTGCTTGCTGGTGGAATTGCATTATTACAAACTGCGTCCAATCCGTATATTTCAGCATTGGGAAATCCTGATACTTCATCAAGCAGATTGGCATTGGTGCAAGCATTTAATTCGGTAGGAACAACCATTGCACCATTTGCAGGTACATATTTGTTGTTACAAAATACCAAAAACACCACCGCAGAAGATTTACAAATACCTTATTTGATGCTTGGAATGGCTTTTTTGGGACTTGCGATTTTGGTGTATAATCTTTCGTTGCCTACAATCCAAAACACCACTACAACAGAAGAAAATATTGAACACAAAATCCACGAAAACAAAACTTCTGCCTTGCAATATCCACAATTATTGTTTGGCGTAATTGGAATTTTTATGTATGTAGGTGCAGAAGTGAGTATTGGCACATATTTAACCAAATTTTTGGGAGAAGCAAATATCGCCAATCTTCCAGAAGAAAAAGCAGGTTATTATGTGTCGTTTTATTGGGGTGGTGCAATGGTAGGAAGGTTTTTGGGTGCATACATTATGCAACATATTTCACCGCCAAAAGTGCTTTTTTTTAATGCTTTTTTAGCATTTTCATTGGTTAATGTGGCGGTTTTTGGTAACGGAATGTTGGCAATGTATGCACTTTTGGCGGTTGGTTTTGCAAATTCTATTATGTTTCCTACGATTTTTACACTTGCTATCAAAGGCATTGGAAAACACACCGAACAAGGCTCTGGTTTTTTGTGTATGGCAATCGTGGGCGGTGCTGTGGTGCCACTTTTACAAGGAATTTGTGCGGATAATATTGGTTTGCAAGTTTCTTTTTTAATTCCTACGCTTTGTTATGTTTATATTGCGTGGTTTGGGTGGAGAATTAGGAATTGAGAATTAGGAATTAGGAATTAAAAAAGTCTTTATTTTGTTTATTTTTTTATGAGAATTTAAGCATAAAAATATCCACAAAAAACAAAATAAAATTTTGTTTTTTGTGGATATTTATTTTATAAACCAATGCTTATTAAATCATTTTCATTTGTGAGTGTTATTATCTCTTTCTCACTTAAAAATATAAAATTTGAAAAAGGGCAAATTATTGTTTTGGTAATTTCGCTCGGTAATTGAAGTAAGGTTTTTGATATAATTTCACCTTTTTGATTTATTTTTACATAAAAACAACTATCTTGTTTTTCCAATAAAAGTAAATAAAACTCATTTCCTTTTTGGAAAACAGAAGAAAGCATATAAGGGAAATTTTTTATGCTTATTTCTTTAAAATCTTGTTCTTTGTAATCAAGTTTTATTTTTGTTCTTTCTCCATTTTCATAATTTACAAATTCAGGATAATGACTAAAAAATACATAAGGTGATGCAATTTTAAAATCCATAAATAAATAATCTGTACCTTGAAAAATAGACAAATATTTTACATTTGTTAGCTTAATTTTATTATTTTTTGCGTTTACTTCTGCCATTATTGATATATTACTATCAGGTTTTTCGTGAGCAATCATTGCATAAAAATTTTCTTTTTCTTTAAAAATACTAAATTGAGTGCCAAAACCATAAAAATCTTTTGGGGTAAAAATGATCGGATTTTGAGATGTAATTTTTTCAACATTTAAAAATTTTTCAAATGTATTATTTTTATTCCATTTTATAATCGCAGTTTTAGCAAAAATATAGGTTTGTTTAGTTTTTACAGAATCTACACCATAAAATAATGCTACCCAAAGATAAATATTTCCTTCTTTATCATCTACATAATTTGAAATTTCTATTCTATTTTTGCCCACTTCCTCCAATTTTTTTTGTTTTGCTATTATTCTATTATAATAATTAGTAGTATCTCCAAAAACTATTTTGTATAACTCTTTTCTATCAAAAGATTTCTTGTTTATTGAATAAAGATTTTTTTTTGTATTTTTATCAAAAATATGAATTGTACTCGCAAGGTAATCATACGCAAAAATATGAGGATTTCCTGCGATATGTTTTAATTTATAATTATTTGTTGGAATAATACTATCAGGTAATATTTTTTGTATGTTGTATGTTTTTATATTCAAAAAACTTTTTATTTTATCCAAATTATTATTCTTGTTTAAATCCTTTAACTCGCATTGAAATAAAATATGATTATTTTTATCTAAAATATGCACCATAGAAAAAGGCGTTTTTTCAGGCAAAAGTAATGAATACAAAGAATCAGACACCATAATTTTGTCTTTTTCCCAAGATAGTTGCATTACTTCTGATAAAATTTTTGATACTTGTTTTTTATTCTGTCCCTTGAATACAAGTGTAGGATTGTATTCTTTTGGAATATTCAGCAAAGATTTTGCACCATTCAAACAATTTATGCAATCACTTGTAGATATTGTAACAAAACAGCGAAATAATTTATTTTGAGAAAAAAGAAAATTAGAAATGAAAACGAATAAAAAGGTTAAAATGATTTTTTGCATAATAGTTGTTATAAAAATTTGAGTTTTGATAAAAAATAAAAAAACAATCAAATCCAAAAAGTATACTTTTTGAATTTGATTGTTTTTTTTAGAAATTATTATTCTTTGGTCGCAGGTGTGAAACGAATTTCAGTTCCTTTTTCATTTTTTTCAATCGTTACATTTTCTGCCTCAATTTTTTGTTCTAATTTTCCTGTAAATACAGTAATTATAGAAATTGGCGTAGTTGAAGGTGCAATACCTCTTGCTTCTGCCAATTCTTTTGGTTTAGGAGATTCTATTTTTGCACAAACTCCATTCTCTAAACCACAAACTACATATCCATCTTTAGCGGATGCTGGTCTTCCATATAAAGTAGTAGTTTGAGCGTAAGAAGTTGCTGAAAAAGCAAAATATAAACAAGAAGCAACGAAAATTCTTTTTAACATAATTTTTTTATGTTTAAATGTGGAATAAAATTGTTAATTTGAAAAAAACTCGAGTAATTTTCTGCCACAAAAAAACAAAAAAACAAAAAAACAAAAAAACAAAAAAACAAAAAAACAAAACGTGTTAAATAATTATTAAATTTTTGTTAATTTATTTTTAAATAAAACTCTACCATTAAAAAATCCTGTTAAATCCTTTAATCCTGTAAATTCTGTTTTAAACTTTCTTCTGTTTTTTGTGGTTTTATGTTTTTGTGAAAATAAAAAAACACATCATAAAAACATAAAAACCAATGAAATTAACACATTTTTTTAACTACTTATTTTTAATAACTTTTTTAGCTTTTCCAAATAATATTTTATTTGCACAAAATTCTAATCAAAAAGCTAATTTTTCTTTTAAAATTTTTGATAAAAACCAAAATCCTATATCTTATGCAAGTGTAGGATTTTTGTCTGCTGAAAAAGTCGTTTTTGCAGGATTAAGTGATGAAAAAGGCGAGGTTTTGGGCGAAAATATTGCTTTTGGAACTTATACTTTGAAAATAAATCACGTAGATTTTCAAGATTTCACCAAAGAAAATATTATTTTTGATAAAGAAAATATTATTTTGGAAAATATTATTTTAAAAGAAAACGAAAATGCAGAAGCAGTTGAAATTATTGCTAAAAAACCTGTTATAGAGCGTTTTCCTGATAAAGTTGTGATGAATGTAGAAAATAGTATGCTTTCCACAGGCACTAACGCACAAGCACTTTTTCAGCGTTTGCCTGCGGTTACGCTCACGCAAGAGGGACAAATTAGCCTAAAAGGGCGTGAAGGTGTAACGGTGATGATTGACGACAGACCGATTTATGTGTCAGGTAGAGATTTAAAAAATTTCCTAAAAAGCCTTCCATCTTCGCAGATTGCGAGCATTGAAGTTATAAGCAATCCTTCTGCAAAATATGATGCACAAGGAACTGCGGGCATTATCAACATAAAACTTAAAAAAGGTGCAAAATTGGAAGGTTGGCAAGCAAATCTAAACGCAAGTTATGGACAAGGCATTTATGAAAAATTCAATGTGGGCGGTGATGTGAATATTACCAACAAAAAATTCAATCTTTTTGTGGGATATGGCTATGATTATCCGCATAATTTTGAAAAAATGCAAGGAAATAGAAGTTTTGGCGAAGAAAATAATATTTTGTCGTATTTTCAACAAACAGGGTATTTTCCTATGCTTTACCAAAATCACAACCTCAAAACCAACTTGGATATTTATTTACACTCAAAACATACGCTTTCGTTGGGTGTAAAAGGAAGTCTTACAAGCGGTTTTTATAAAGGTGGCACAAACACAACCATTTTCAATGCCCAAAATGTAAGAGATTCCACCCTTTACACTGACCAAAATTATGATGAAAGTTGGAAAGATTACACCGCAAATATTACACACAATTATCAAATCAACGAACAAGGCACAAGTTTAACCACAAATGTTGATGTTCTCCAATATAACCAAGACACACAACAGCAATTTATTACCGATTTTACCAATTCACAAGGCATAAATTTAGCTTTTAGAGATATTTCAAGGGGAAAAATTCCTGTGGATTTGAGGGTTTGGACATTGAAAAGTGATTTTTCGCATAATTTCACCAAGAATACCAAATTAGAAGCTGGAATTAAGGCAATTTATATGCGTACAGCGAGTGATGTGGCATTTTTTAGAAATGAAATTACCAATCCAAATACCCAAATTTTAGACCTAAACCGCACAAATAACTTCATTTATAGCGAAAATGAAACTTAAAGCAATATAAACCCAAATACTATTCCTATCTTTTCATTTCACAAAAATACAAATAAAAAAAGAAATAACAAAGCCTTATTATTTCCTATTCTTTCCAAAAAA